>NZ_PNCV01000388.1:0-277 GCF_005886925.1 Pseudoalteromonas sp. S3260 | reverse complement strand
ACATACCTTGGCTAAGGCGGCGATATCGGTGCGCGAATTGAGCCGACCAATATAAAAGGTCGGTACGTTAACATCAAGCTCGTACTCCGTCACAGGCTCCTTGGGGAGCACCTTAGAGTTCACGCTCAAGGCGTTGAGGATGCGCGCTAAGAAATCTATACCACGGCTTAACACTTTCATGGAATGGGTCACTCACTAAAGCACTTTATCACTTTGCCACCATTGGCAATGGATAAGAAAACACAAAATAGTGCGATAGGATACCAAGTTATCACTG
>NZ_PNCV01000387.1:0-371 GCF_005886925.1 Pseudoalteromonas sp. S3260 | reverse complement strand
CATTAAAGACATCGTACTCGAGTCTGCTCTAACCACCATCATGGATTGTGAAGACTCTGTCGCTGCCGTTGATGGCGAGGATAAAACACAAGTTTATCGTAACTGGTTTGGGCTGATGATGGGAAACTTGAGCTTCGAATTTTCCAAAGGGGGGCAAACTCAGACACGACGCCTTAATAGGGATCAACATTTTACTAAGTTAGATGGCTCGTCGCTGACCCTTCATGGCCGAAGCTTAATGTTTGTGCGCAATGTCGGTCACCTGATGACAACACCCGCGATACTAGACAGCGATGGTAACGAGGTATTTGAAGGCATATTGGATGCGGTCTTTACTAGTTTGTGCGCACTTCCTGAATATCACAGCCGCT
>NZ_PNCV01000386.1:0-333 GCF_005886925.1 Pseudoalteromonas sp. S3260 | reverse complement strand
TAAAGCAGGTTGCTCGAGGTGGCTTAGCACTTTGAAAGTATTTACACTGCTATACACCACGTGATTGTTGGCATCAATGACCAGCAATTCCCCTTGTTGCTCAAACAAGTAGGGCCGAAAGCGACGAAAGGACTCTAATCGCAGCGAACCTTCAATCACGCCTGCAAACTGTTGTTTTTCGTATATCGGTGCCGAGATGCCAACAATGGGATTGTCACCTAAGCCACGACCGCGAAAAACACTGGAAATATAGCCGTTAGGGTGGCTGTGCGCTTGCGTAAAGTAATCGCGGTCTGTCACATCTCGCTGCTGTGCGGAGAGCCCATCAAGAAG
>NZ_PNCV01000385.1:0-267 GCF_005886925.1 Pseudoalteromonas sp. S3260 | reverse complement strand
GCTATTACACTCACACCTAATAATATTTCCATTTATCGCAGACTGATTACGGTATATGAACATAATAGTTTAGAGGAGAAGAATGGGCAATTTACGATCAATGGTAAGCAAACGAATAGTTTTACTCCCAAGTATAATTATTATTGGATGATGGGGGATAACAGGCATAGAAGCCAGGATAGTAGGTTTTGGGGTTTTGTACCCGAAACGCATATTGTAGGTAAGGCTTCTTTAATTTGGTTTAGTTGGAATAAGGGTCCGCGTTGG
>NZ_PNCV01000384.1:0-384 GCF_005886925.1 Pseudoalteromonas sp. S3260 | reverse complement strand
TGAATGTGCTCACTTTGTGCCTCTAAGGCACGGCGCATCACCTCCGAGCGCACATCAATACAAAACACAGCCTGTAGCGCACTTTCGCTAGGGGGAGCAGGCTCTGCTGCTCTGAGTGTGGCATGCAAGTTTTGCTGATAATTGACCTCTAACGCTTTGGCCCACACCCACAAAGGTTTTTGCGCTGCTTTAAACGCTTGTGTTCGTTCAGGAAGGTGCTGTTTTTCACATTGCCATTGCTCATGTAACACCGCGAATGTGCTGGTGTGTTGCGCTTTTAAATAGCGCCAAATGACTACATCCCAAGCCATGCGGATCGCCAGCAGTTGTAGCATGTCGTCTTGCGGTTGTTGATAGAGCCGGCCTTGCCAGCGAATGTAGGCC
>NZ_PNCV01000383.1:0-416 GCF_005886925.1 Pseudoalteromonas sp. S3260 | reverse complement strand
GGATCTGGGTCGCCATTTAACGAGAACAAGTTAAAGCTACCATTTTCCATAACCAAGGCTTCACCTGTAGACATGAACACCAATTTTTCACCATGAGGTCCGTCAAGTGTTTCTAGGTTCATTAGCTCTGAAAGATCTTTAATCGCTTTGTCGCGCTCGTTATAGACCGAGCTGGCATCAGCTTGATCTTTCTTACCATGAACAGCCGCAATTTGGTTGTTCAGCTCACTAATTTTCTCAATTAAGCCATTGGCTTCATCAGCAAGGATCCCAAGCTGATCATTCACCACACTCTTTTGTTGCGACACAATTCCTGACAACCTATCCATCTGATTAACAAAGTTTTTCGCGTTGGTGAAGAACAACGAGCGGGTAACATTGTTAGAGGGCTGATTAAGCGCCTCTTGCAAATTATT
>NZ_PNCV01000382.1:0-359 GCF_005886925.1 Pseudoalteromonas sp. S3260 | reverse complement strand
CTTGTTCGCCAACTTGCAAATCAAGGCCGTTAGGATGGGCGTTGATAAGTTCCATCAGACCAGCTTTCTCTGCAGCTGCTATTATTTGTTCATCTTCGGCATGCCACGCACCAAGCGTGATGTTGTCTCTTAACGTACCGTACATTAAGCTCACGTCTTGGGGAACATATCCTATATTGTGGCGTAGCTCAGCCGGGTCGAGTTGGCCGATATCAATGTCATCAACTAATATATGGCCTGCATTAGGGCTATATAACCCCATAAGAAGCTTCTCAATGGTGCTTTTGCCAGAGCCATTTTTACCGACGAGGGCCACATGCTCACCGACATTAATTTGCAGTGACACGTTGCGTATAATA
>NZ_PNCV01000381.1:0-231 GCF_005886925.1 Pseudoalteromonas sp. S3260 | reverse complement strand
AATAATGCCGAGCAACTCTATTCACAATAAAACCGGGTGCATCGCTACATCGTCCAGGTATTTTTTTCATTTGTTTGGCAACTCCTACTAACACGGCTATTATATTAGGATCAGTTTGTGCTCCCTGTATTATTTCAACCAGTTTCATGATGGGTGCAGGATTGAAAAAATGCATCCCCGCGAATTGATGAGGATACATAAATTCTTCTGCCAGACTGTTAATACTGATCG
>NZ_PNCV01000380.1:0-303 GCF_005886925.1 Pseudoalteromonas sp. S3260 | reverse complement strand
AGATACAAACATGACCACAATATCTTCGGTTTCTGGGTTCGCTTTAAGTTGGCGACAAACATCATAGCCGTTCATATCTGGCATGCTGACATCAAGCAAAATAATATCCGGCTTAAACTCCCCCACCACCGCGAGGCAGGCTGGCCCACTGTCGACCATTTTCAGCTCAAACCCGTGATCATCGAGAATTTCCTCAATGATTTCTAGATTATATTCTTCGTCATCTACTGCTAATACCCGTTGCACTGTCATCGTATTGACCTTCCCTTATTCAAGCTTGTTATTCTACCGGCTTATGCGGCG
>NZ_PNCV01000379.1:0-270 GCF_005886925.1 Pseudoalteromonas sp. S3260 | reverse complement strand
TAGGACAAGTATCAAATTATAGATTATATCACGCAAAGGAACTAAATGGAACTTAAATTGATTAAAATCTTCAGTTGTCGCATTATTACTTATGTCAAAATAATACAGTAAAAAAGAATGAATAAATGGGAATAGCAGCCATGCAATTAAAGTGAGAATTGTCAATATGAATTTTGCCTTGTAGAGTGTCATTGTAATGGCCTATAACGTATCCGCATTTGCGTTGTGCGGTATTTGAAATTATGTTGTTCAATTAATTGCATAGCTTTA
>NZ_PNCV01000038.1:0-65431 GCF_005886925.1 Pseudoalteromonas sp. S3260 | reverse complement strand
CTTAAAATATACAGGCGCGGGATGGAGCAGCCTGGTAGCTCGTCGGGCTCATAACCCGAAGGTCGTCGGTTCAAATCCGGCTCCCGCAACCAATTTCCTTTAGAGGATTGGAAGCCAAGTTGTAATGTAAGCAACTATAAATAAATCTGCAATTTCAGGCGCGGGATGGAGCAGTCTGGTAGCTCGTCGGGCTCATAACCCGAAGGTCGTTGGTTCAAATCCGGCTCCCGCAACCACTGAAATAACATGTTTTATTAAATCGACACGCCTAAAGCGTGTTTTTTTATGCCTAAAATTTAGTGCGTCTAAAAGCGCGTCGGACTCAGCTCTCCATTAGCCAGCAAAGGTCGTCGGTTCGCTCCTTACAAACTCTGGCTCCCGCAACCACTGAAATAACATGTTTTATTAAATCGACACGCCTAAAGCGTGTTTTTTTATGCCTGAAATTCGTGCGTCTAAAAGCGCGTCGGACTCAGCTCTCCATTAGAACGCAAAGGTCGTCGGTTCGCTCCTTACAAACTCTGGCTCCCGCAACCACTGAAATAACATGTTTTATTAAATCGACACGCCTAAAGCGTGTTTTTTTATGCCTAAAATTCATATTCCCTCACGCTATTTTTAACACGTATTTCTGCTGTTCTTTTCTAATTCTACTTTTTGAAAGTGTTATTGCTGAATATTTAGTATGCTATGCGTTAAACTCTTTAAAACTTTTTGTAATCAAAATTATGACTGAACTCTATCACTGGTTTGATTTAATTGGCGTAGCGGTATTTGCTATATCGGGCACCTTGGTTGCCTATGAAAAGAAAATGGATGGCTTTGGTGTGGTTGTGCTTGCAACCGTTACGGCTATTGGTGGCGGTACTGTTCGCGATGTGATACTCGATCAACCCGTATTTTGGTTACACGATCAAAGCTACTTCTATGCTATTTTAGCCGCAGTGCTTGTTACAACACGACTGATCAATAAACAAAAATCGATTCCTTATTATGTTTTACAAACAGCCGATGCATTTGGTTTAGCCTTTTTTGCGGTAATGGGAGCACAAAAAGCGCAATTGGCCGGTATGCCTGATATGACGGTTATTATTATGGCGGTGATCACCCCCTGTTTTGGTGGGTTGATTCGCGATGTGCTTGCCCGCGATATTCCTATGCTGCTCAAAGGTGAGCTCTATGCTATTACCTGTATTGCTGGTGGTATTGTGTATACCTTAGCTATAAACCTATCTTTAACGGTGGAAGTGGCGATGATCTTGAGTATGTTAATGACCTTATTGCTGCGCTTTTCGGCCATTAAATGGAAGATTATATTACATGTTTTTAAATATCCTGACTAAACTGGTTTAATACAGCAGTTAACTAGGATAAGGAATGTCGTTAGCCCGTATATTTTCTCGCGCACAAGTAGGAATTAATGCCCCCGAGGTTATGGTTGAAGTGCATTTAGGGAATGGTTTACCTGCATTTCATATTGTCGGCTTACCCGAAGCATCGGTTAAAGAGGCCAAGGATAGAGTACGCAGCGCCCTTGAAAACTCTCAATTTGGATTTCCCGATCAACGTATCACCGTTAATTTAGCACCTGCCGATTTACCAAAAGACGGCGGGCGGTTTGACCTTGCGATTGCGGTAGGCATTTTGGTCGCATCGGGGCAAATAGTCTGCCCTGATATTCATAAGTATGAGTTTTATGGTGAGCTTGCACTTAATGGTGAAATACGTGCAGTGAATGCTATTTTACCCTCAGTGCTCGGAGCTAAAGAGCAAAACCGTTGCTGTTTTCTTCCTCTTGAAAACGATAGTTTGGCCAGCCTTGTCAGCGGTGTAAAACGAAAAGCGGTAAGCTCTATACAAGAGGTGTGGGGAGACTTACTCAACCAACAACCTTTACCATTGAATATTACCTACCCTGACTGTACCCAAGCGCCAGACTTTTTACTCGATTTAAGTGATGTAAAAGGCCAACCCGGTGCTAAACGAGTACTAGAAATTGCTGCCGCAGGTGGACATAACCTACTATTTTTAGGGCCGCCAGGAACCGGCAAATCAATGCTTGCGCAACGAATGTCTACAATAATGCCAACTATGTCAGATGATGAAGCTATTGATACTGCCGCTTTGTATTCCATTATTGGCCACTCAATCGATTTAACCAATTGGCGTCAGCGACCATTTCGAAATCCGCATCACACCTGCTCTGCCGTTGCGCTGGTAGGCGGTTCGTCTAACCCTAAACCCGGTGAAATATCGTTAGCGCACAATGGTGTATTATTTTTAGATGAGCTTCCTGAATTTGAGCGCAAAGTACTGGACTCGTTACGAGAACCAATGGAAACCGGAACCGTGACTATTTCGCGTGCGGCAAGGCAAATGGAATTTCCGGCACAGTTTCAGCTTATTGCAGCACTTAATCCCAGCCCGACAGGGTGTCATCATGATAAGCGGGCGACCCCTGATCAAGTTATGCGTTATTTATCGCGGGTATCGGGGCCGTTTATCGATAGAATTGATTTGCAAATTGAACTACCAAGGTTAAGCAGCGTGGAGCTACAAAGTACGACCGCAGAAGAAACCAGTGCAGAAGTGAGAGCGCGAGTAGAAGCGGCTTATGCAATACAACTAAAGCGCCAAGGTAAAGTGAATGCGCGGCTAAATAACAAAGAAATGAGCTTATACTGTGAGTTACCTGCTGCGGAGCTACAGTTTTTAGCTAGAGCCAGTGAAAAGCTGGCGTTATCACCGCGCTCTTATCATAGAGTGATAAAAGTAGCGCGTACCATTAGTGATTTAAAAGGCGCGCCACAAATTAGTTTAAATGAGCTTAAAGAAGCGCTTAATTATCGGGCATTTGAGCGTTTATTATCGCAGCTAACCCAATATTAAATAGACAGCATATAGCCTTTACCACGCACGGTGACGATACGTTTTTGATCTTTCTCATCGTTAAGCTTTTTACGTAAACGACCCACTAACACGTCTACGGTACGATCGTTGGGGCTCCAATCAGGCTGGCCAATTTCTTCTGATATTTTTTCACGTGAAGTGGCTTTACCGGCATTGCCGATTAAACAAATAAGCACTTTATGCTCTGCTTCGGTGAGCCGTGATTCAATCCCACTGGCTGTAATGAGTGTGCGGTTATCTGGATGGAGTTTAAAATCAGCGTATTCGATAAACTCTTCACTGTCATCGTCGTGTTGATTGTTTGCAATACGTTTGTATAAAGCGCGCATTCTCAACTCAAGCTCGAGTAAATCGACAGGCTTGCAAATATAGTCATCGGCACCTTGAGCAAGACCAGCAATACGATCAGCTTGTGAGTCACGGCTCGATAACAAAATAACACCAATATCGGTGAGCGTATTTAACTCTTTGGCAAGTTGTAAACCATTGCGCTTTGGCAGCACAATATCAATAATTGCCAAGGAAATAGCACTGCGCTGATTTACACGGCTTTTGACCATGCTTAAAGCATCGGCACCCGTTGCGTCAACGTCAATAGAGAACTCGGTATTTATAAAATGATTTTGGATGCGCTTTACTAGCAGCTCGTCATCTTCAACCAATAAAACATTAATTGCCATAGTCTGTTATTTTTTTAATAGTAGCCTTGCATGTTAGCATTATTCGTTACATGCATAACACAGAGTTTAATTTTTTCGGTAACTTTATATTACAAAAAAGAATAATGAAATTACCTTTGTATTGCGCACTTTATATAAATTATTTTAAGTGCGCATTTAAATGACTATTGGCCGTACATTGAATCCCACCATTGTGGTTCATTTTTTAACTCTTTATCAAAGTAAGCCAACATAGTGTTCCACCAATTAAAGCGCTTATCGCGAGCAAATATTTGATGATTGGCTCCTTTGTACTCAATCATTTCAACATCTTTATTTAGCAGTTTTAGCGCGGTGTACATAGTTAAGCTTTCACCTACTGGCACATTCGTATCGCTGTCACCATGAATAAGCAGTAATGGCGTGGTCACTTTATCGGCATGAAACACTGGGCTATGTTGACTATAAAGTTCAGAGTTATTCCACGGGAAACTATTTTTAGAGGCTTCGCCTGAGTATAAATATCCCCACCATCCTTCACCCCAGTAAGAAGTTAAGTTTGAAATTCCCGCATGAGCAATAGACGCGCTGAACATATCGGTTTTAGTAGCAAGCAGCATCGTCATAAACCCACCGTAAGATGCCCCTAAATTACCTACTTTACTTCTGTCTACAAAATCATATTTAGCTAAAAATGCCTCTGTGCCTTGCATAATGTCATCGGCGGTATAGTCGCCCCACGCATTGACATGTTGCGCTGAAAAAGTTTGCCCAAAACCCGTTGCGCCGGTTGGTTGTACAACATAAACCACATACCCGTTTGCTGCCCATAAATTAAAAGGGTAACGCCCTGTAAACCCGCGTGTTACTGGTGAGGTGCCACCATAGTAATAGACCAGAGCTGGGTGCTTTTTAGTTTTATCAATATTACTTGGCAAGTAAACACGACCAGATATTTCTACGCCACGCTTATTGGTAAAGTTAAATTCTTCAAGCTTAGGAATCGTGGTATTGGCATATGCAATCGGGTTTGAATCCCAGATTAACTCCACCTTATTTTTGCTTACGTCAAAGCGCTTGAGTTGTTGGGCGCTTGAAGCATTACTGCCAGAGAGTAGTAGCTGGGTATTGCGAGTATTTGAAAAACTAAACTGTTCTACAATATCAAACCCTGTATCTAACTTTTTAAAGCGTTGTTTACTAAGATCATATAAATACAGTGGTTGGGTGTCTTTTTCTGTCACTTTGATTAACGCATCGCCATTGCTTAGTACTTCCAATGTGCCAATCGCAGGGTCAAATTGTTTACTTAACGCCGTTACTTTTTTAGCGTTATCGGTTAGTAAATACAGCTGGCCATCATAATTATTCGCCAGCATGGTTTGCGGTAGTACTCTGCCTGCGCCATTTTTAAAATCAGGGCCTGCAACAACATAAATATTGTTTGCGGTATATTTCGCTTGATTAAAGGTTTTAAACTTACCTAATGATTTTATGCTGTTAGATTTTAATGTAAGTTCAACCAACTCAGTCTCTGGATGAGTTGAAGCTTGCATCGCCATTACTGGACGACTTATTAATAGTTTTCCACGGTTGCTGTTAGCATCTTCAAGTTGATGGCTTAATACGCCTTCGGTCAGGGCTTTGGTTAAACCACTGTGGGTATCGAGTAAATATAATTGACTAACCGTACGGGCGTAAGACCAACGGTCTTGCAAGCCTTTATGATGTTTAGTGAGGCTATTGGTTTCTTCAGGTGATTTGGACCAGCTAAAAAGAATACTATTATCGTTGTAATAGCTAAAGTTGCTTGCCCCCTCAAGGCCTGAGGCTAAGGTTTTTATAGCGAAAGTTTTACGGTTTAACTGCTTTAATTCGCCGTTGAGTAAATAGACTAAAAATTGATTATCAGGACTCCAAGTGAATTGGCTAGGCTGCGCTTCTTCAAATCGGTATACCGTTTGGTTATTAGTATTTTTAAGCTCGGTTGTGGTAATGGTGTCGTTGCCTGTTTTATCGCTGTAACGCTTTGTTGTACTTAAGTAATGCTTAGCATCAGGTGACAAAGACAAGCCGCTAATAGTTGGGGCGTCAAACAATTGCTTAGCCGATAAGCGCTTGGTCTTATTTGTCGTTAGGGTCACGGCGTCAGTTTCTGCTTTTGGCACAAACTCTAAGGTGACATCATTCCAATTAGCAACCTGTTGAGCAATGACAATAACGGTGTGTGAGCCGTTATTTAAAGCAAGCTGATAGCGTTGGTTTTCACCACTTTGTTTCTCACCGTTAATAAAAACCTGGCCTTGCTCTATTCCTTTAATGTTTAAGGAGCCTTGAGTAAATCGGTTAGTTTCAATATTAAATTTAAGTGCTTGTAAACCGCCTAAAGTAAGCGCGTTAATTTTATCAAGTGGTTGCCACTTATGCTTTTTACCAAACACAACAAAGCTTTCTTTATTTGATTCAAGTTGTGCAAGCAGATTATTGATAATCACGTCGCCATGCGGTGTTTGAAATGGCTTTGCTTGCATGTCTTCTGCAAGAGGCCCGATAAACTGAATTTTTGATTGATCGAGTGGGGCAGCTAATGCCGTTAAACTTAAACTACTTAATGTGAGTAGGGCTGCCAAGTGAGTAAAACGTTTTGCGTAACGATGCCAAGGTGCGCTTAAATTCATTACTATGCCTATTATTATTGGAGATTTGGCCAAATATAGCATGTATTGTTATGATGCTCATATATCCAATTTAGAGGAAAAAAAGTGACACTATTAATCGTTTACATGGTTACAGCGATTGTGATTTCGTTTCTATGTTCTGTCATGGAAGCGGTGCTATTGAGCATTTCACCTAGTTATGTTGCGCTGCTTCGTAAAGAGCGGCCAGTACTGGCTAAGCAACTAGAGAAGCTAAAAAGTAATATCGATCAGCCATTAGCGGCTATTTTAACACTTAATACTGTTGCACATACTGCCGGTGCTGCGGGCGTGGGCGCACAGGCTGCCGTGGTGTTTTCAGATGCGGCTGTGGGGATTGCGTCTGCGATTATGACTTTATTGGTACTGGTGTTATCTGAAATTATTCCTAAAACGCTGGGGGCTAATTATTGGCGTGCTTTAACGCCTAGTGTGACTTATGGTTTACGTATTTTGGTACTAGTCCTTAAGCCTTTTGTTTGGGCTGCACAAAAGCTAACCAATTTGATGGGTCAAAAGCATAATGAGGCCTATTATATTCGCCAAGAAATAGAAGCAATGGCCGACATTGGTAGTGAGTCTGGGGCGCTTCATGCCGATGAATCAGAAATCATTCGTAACTTGCTGCACTTTAGGCATGCAAAACTAACCGATTTAATGACACCGCGTACGGTCATTTTTAAAATCCATAAAGATCTTACCGTTAATCAATACTTGAGTGAACACGGTTCGTCGTCATTCTCTCGAGTGCTAATTTATGACAAAGACGCTGACGATATCATAGGGTTTGTTCATAAAAACGATATTATGTTGGCATACCACCGCTTAGGTACAGACTACAAAATTAGTAAGCTGGTTAAGCCTATTTATACGGTACCGAGTACGCAAAACGTGTCGTCGTTATTACAAACATTACTCACCAAGCGTACCCATATTTGTTTAGTGATCGATGAATACGGTGATGTGCAAGGAATTGTAACGCTCGAGGATATGATAGAAGCGTTAATGGGCTTAGAAATTGTGGATGAGCGAGATCAATCAACCAATATGCGCGCCGTAGCAAAGCAGCGTTGGCACCAGCGTTTAGCTGATAGTGAGCATATCGTCAGCGCCGACGATAATGAATCTCGTTAGCTGTTTTTTGTTTTAGCTGCTGTTTTTATCCAGTGTTGGGCCCACGAGATAAATTCAGCTTTTGCTTTTGGGCAACTAAATAAAAAGCCCTGTATAGCTAAATTTGTTTGATAATGCTTGAGGTAGGCCAGCTCTTCGGGGCGCTCAACCCCTTCGGCCACTAATTCAAGCTGCTCTTGGGTTGTCATATTAATTAGTGAACTGACTACCACTTGAGAAAACTTATCGGTTTCTATGTGGCTAATAAAAGAGCGATCTATTTTTGCTTCTGTAAATGGCAGCTGTTTCAGTTGGTTAATATTAGTAAAACCAGTGCCAAAGTCATCGAGTGAAATACCAAAGCCGAATATTCTTAATCTATTTAAGGTTTCGAGTTGAGTGTAGCTTGAAAGGGCATGCTGCTCGGTTATTTCAAGCACCACATCACTAGGTAAAACATCATGTTTTTGTAGAAGCTGTAATAACTTATTGGGGCTGTTTAAATCATCTAACTGACACGGCGATAAGTTAAATGACAATTTCAAATTTGTACCCAGCTGCTCTTTTAGTTGCTTGATGTCACCACAGGCTTTTTCAAATAGCGTAAACGTAATGTCATTGATTAAATCGCATTGCTCAGCCAGGCTGATAAAACGGCTTGGTAAAATAACTCGTTCGTCTTTACTTGATACAATGCGAGCCAGCACTTCAACACTTTGTATTTGGTTATTGTTTATATTTATTTTAGGTTGGTAATACGGTGTTATTTCATTATTTTTTAATGCGCTAATAAGCTTAGCTTTAGTAATTGGGCGCTCTTTTACAAGCGTATGGCTGTTTAACTGCGCTATTTTGGCAAGTAACGTATTTACCTGATTTAATTGCACAGGCTTGGTAAGGTTACCAACTAAATGCGCATTGTGCTGCTTGGCTAAGTCAGCGGCTAGGCTGATTATTTTAGGGTCCATTTCAGAAATAATAACAATCGCACCGCAATAGCCTATTTCACCTAAATTACGAATTAACTCCATACCATCCATTTCTGGCATATTCAGATCAGTAAATATGGCGTCATAAAAGTTTATATCAGGCTTTACTTTCTCTAATGCTGTAACTGCGCTTAAGCAAGTAGTGACTTCTGGCATTTCGAGCTCATTAAAAATAGCTTTCATGACAATCAAAATGGCTTTTGAGTCATCGACAACGAGTATGTTTGGTAATTTTGTGTGCATTGTTGTCCTTAACTTAACGGTCGTAATTTATATCCTTCTGTTTTAAAAATAGTCGCTTGAATTGTTTTTGTCAGTATTTCAGGTATTTTTACCTTAAATTATCGCTAATAAAATGATGCTAGCTCACTCGTGTTTTTTTGGTGGAAAGGTATACTAGCGGCATAATTTATAATGGTTAGAATAATGATAAAAGTCGATCTTTCTCTGGCAGAGCAACCGTTTACGCTGATGATAGCAGATCAGCAAGTTGTAAAAATATTTCATGATCAGCAAGTGATAGCATTTGAAAATCCACGTGAAAACTATGTTGAGTTTATGCTTGATGAGCAGCTAATTGGTATTGATAGCAGTGACGTTAACCAACAGAGTATTGCGCTATTTGTAGATAATCAGTTTGCCACTCAGTTAGCTTTGCCTGTGGCGGCGCAAGGCGAATCTAAAAAAGGCTTTTTGGGGCTTGCGGCGCTAGGTTTTAAGTTATTTAAAAGTGCTAAGGTGGTTAAAGTGGCCCTAGCGAGCGCATCGGTGGCCGGTTATGCTTGGCTGTTTACCATTGAATTTGCGTTAATGCTGATTGCTTGCCTGGTGGTACACGAATATGGCCACGTACGAGCTATGAAGTATTTTGGCATTAAAACCAAAGGCATTTATTTAATTCCTTTTGTAGGCGGGTTAGCCGTTAGCGACGATAAAATAACTACGCGCTGGCAAGATGTGATTATATCACTAATGGGGCCTGCCTTTGGTTTGTTTACTTCTGTACTTGGTGTAGTGCTTTATTACGCTACGGAAATGGAAATATTTGCAGGTGTTGCGGTGCTTAGTGCACTGCTTAATTTATTCAATTTACTGCCTATTTTACCGCTTGATGGCGGGCATGTACTAAAAAGCATTAGCTTTTCAATGCGCTCTTGGGTTGGTTTAAGTGTGTGCTTACTAGGTGTGCTATTTGGTTTATGGCTAAGTTACACCTTTGGTTTAATGTTATTAGTGTTCTTTTTGTTTGTTGGGGCGCTAGAAATTGTGTTTGAATGGCGCGGCCGGCATTACTCACATTTACTGCCATTAGATAAATATGGACAAGGCTTTTCAGCAGTAATGTATGCGCTGGTAGTTGTAGGCCATGTAGCAGTGATGATGCATTTTGCAGATTCTGAAAACGCGATATTAAGTTTACCGATGAAGATTTTATCAAGCTAAGTAAGCGTGGGCTGTAATATAAGTTACAGCCCGATTAGATTAATAAAAGCTCAACATCAAGGATATAAACACCCCAGTAATAATCAGCTGTACCACGCAAAAACCCATAATATCTTTAGCTTTTAACCCTGCAATGGCTAATACCGGTAATGCCCAAAAGGGTTGAATTAGATTAGTCCAAGCATCTCCCCATGCTACAGCCATAGCAACCCTTGCCATATCTGCACCAAGCTCTTGTGCTGCAGGGATAACAATAGGCGCTTGTACTGCCCATTGTCCGCCACCTGAGGGTACAAACATATTAACGAGTCCTGCACTTATAAAACTGTAAAATGGCAAGCTATCGGCATCCGCTATGGCTATAAAGCCCTGTGATATTTGTTGCGCCAGTCCAGTATCTACCATGACCGCCATAATGCCAGCATAAAAAGGGAACTGAATTACAATTCCCGCGCCACTCGGAATCGCTTGTTGCAAGCTATTAAGCACATTATGGGGTGTTTGATGCAGAGTGATTGCCATAAACAAAAACAGGGCAATTACACTATTGAGGTTTAAGCCGCCACCTGCGATAAAAAAGTAATAACCTAAGTAGGCAAGTCCGAGTAAGCCAATGCCCATGCCAAGCAGTTTGCTTTGCTCTAAATGTTGCGCAGGGCGTGTTATTGTTACTTTATCGGCCAAAGTATTCTTAAGCAGTGATGGGTCAATATAAACACTGTCTTTTTCACTCGGTAGCATGTAGCGGTTAACCAGCGGCATAATAATAAATAAGCCAATCAGAATCGCAATGTTAAAGCCTGCGAATAAGGTTTGCTGTGTGCCAATAATACCCATAGTCGCCTGTGAAAAATGCCCTTGGCTGGCAATGGTGAGTGGTACGGAGCCTGCCAATCCGCCGTGCCATACTACAAAGCCTGAATAGGCACTTGCCACTAACAGCCGATAATCCACTCGAGTCTGCTTAGCAATCGCTTTAGCAAATAAAGCCCCAATTACTAAGCCAAACCCCCAATTTAGCCAGCTTGCTAAAAGCGAAATAAATGTCACTAAAATAATGGCTTTTGGGGCCGTATTAGCAAGCGTTGCTAATTTTGTTAGTAACATACTTATTAAAGAGGTACTGGCAAGCATGTAGCCTGTTACTAATACCAACAGCATTTGCATGGCAAAGCTCAGTAAGTTCCAAAACCCGCTACCCCATGATGTTATTACCTCAAGTGTGGTTGCAGGGGTCGCTAAATTCGCAATGACTAAAGTAATAATGGTGAGCAAAATAACAAATATAAATGGGTCGGGTAAGTAGCGCTCGACGAGCTTGGTAAATGGACTGGCAACTTTATTAAGCATAATTAATAACGAGTTAGTGAAAACTTATTTATTAATTAATCATGAAATCTTAGGATTAGCAAACACCGCTTTGAATAACCACTCAGTAAGGGAGATTTTTTAAAGGTTGCTGATGAGGAGAATGTTACTAGCAAATATTTACCCTGGCAGATATTTGCTAGTTTTATAATTAAGCGTTGCCTAACACATGTTTTAAACGATTTTGTACTTCTTGCACCAGTAAGTCAGGCTGAAATTTTGATAAAAATGCATCACAGCCGACCTTTTCCACCATGGCTTGGTTAAAGCTGCCACTTAGTGAGGTATTAAGTACCACATGTAAGTTTTTTAAGCGGTTGTCGTTACGTATTTCATAGGTTAATCGATAACCATCCATTGAAGGCATTTCGGCATCAGTAATCACCATAAGTAATTCTTTTTCAACATCGCGGCCTTCATCGGCCCAACTTTTAAGCATATTGAGTGCTTCCAAGCCATTACTGGCAGGAACGATTTCGATACCAAGCTGCGATAGCGTATCGCTAACTTGCTTGCGTGCTGTTGGCGAGTCATCAGCATGTAGTATTTTTCGCCCAGAGAATTCGTTAACTATAGTTTGGTCTAACACCCCATCTGAAATATTAACCTCGTACTCAACTATTTCAGCCAGTACTTTTTCTACATCTATAATTTCTACCAAGTGCTCCACGTCGTCGCGCTGTACTTTAGTAAGTGCAGTAATGTAATGATTTTTACCCACTGAGCTGGGTGGTGGCATAATATCAGACCAGGTCATGTTCATGATTTGATCAACTTTACCAATTAAAAAACCTTGGGTGGTACGGTTATATTCAGTTATGACCAGGTTACAATCTTCACCATATTCTTTTTTAGCCATAGAAATGGCTTGGCGAAGGTCAATCACTGGGATAGATTCACCGCGTATGTTGGCTACACCGGTTACCTTAGGGTGAGAATGCGGTATTTTGCTTAAACGGGGAAGCTTTACCACTTCTTTAATTTTAAATACATTGAGTGCGAATAAATGGCGACTATGTAAATAAAAAAGTAGCAATTCTAAACGATTCTCACCTACAAGCTGAGTACGTTGATCAACTGACGCTAAAACACCTGACATAATAGATCCATTCTTTCCTCATAACTTAATAACTATAGTTTACTCTTATTTTTATTCATAACGAACCGTGAATATTTCGATTACAGTAAAACGTTGCTTAAGTGTTATCATGTGCAGTATCGTGTTACTAAATGATTTAAATAATCAATCGATTAACAAAAAATTATGCATCATATTTTTAAACGTATTGTTGTGCTGTTGCGCAGCCATATTGATCAGGTAAGTTGGCAGTCTGTTGTAATAGCAACATCCTTACATATGCTGCTTACTTGGTGCTTATTGTTAGTGGCAAATGAGCAGGCACTGCTTTCGCCAGGGACCTTTTTTTACTACTACACGGTAACCACTTCAACGGTAGGGTATGGGGATTTAAGTCCATCAACTGACTTAGGTCGATGGATTGTCGCATTAATACAAATACCCTTTGGTTTGGCTTTATTTGGTGTCTTGTTAGGTAAAACAGGACAAACAGTAACTTACTTAATTAGGCGCGCTATGACTGGTGATAAAAACTTTGCTCACAGTAGCAATCATATTATTATTTTTGGTTGGCATAATGCTCGTACCAAAAAAATGATCGACTACATTTTGGCTGATACTAAGCGGACAGATCGCCGTATTTTATTAGCGGTTACTGAACAAATAGAGCATCCGTTTTTAAGTAATGAGAATGTTGATTTTGCTCGCCTAACCAGTTTCACCGATTTGGATGAATTAGAACGCGTTGCCATTCGCCACGCCGATAAAGTGATTATTGATGGCCAAGATGACGACCAAACATTTACCACTGCATTGCGTATTAGCCGTTTAGTCAAAGAAGATTGTCACATAAGTGCACACTTTTTTGATGAAACGAAAGTGGAAATGTTATTAGAGCATTGCCACAATGTAGAGTGTAGTAGCACTAAGTCAGCAGAGATTTTGGTGCGCTCAATGCAAGACCCAGGTTCAAGTCGAGTTCAAGAGGAATTATTATCAACCTTGCATGGTGATACGCAGTTTAGTTTACAAATCCCTAGTAATGTAAAAACTATGGAGTTTGGTAAATTATTTCATCACTTTAAGTACGATCATGATGCAATATTGTTAGGTGTGGCTCATAATTTAAGTGCAAAAAATATGGATTTAAATCCGCCTTTAGATTATGCAGTAAACGCCGGAGATATTTTGCATTACATTGCGCAAGAGCGAGTATTGAGTAATGAAGTTGACTGGCCTAGCTTGGAAAAATAATGACTGAAATTGCGTTTTTAATTATCGTTTTATGTGCTTACATTTTCCCTATTATGATAATTCTTAACAGTAAGCGTAGCCAAGGCCATGAAAAAAATGGCTGGCTAGTAGGCGCTATCTTCTTTTCGTGGATAGCGCTGATTCTTTACTTTTCGATTGTGCCCAAGCAAGGGCACGCCAAGAAAAAGTAAAGAATGAGTACCTTTTGTTACTTATTCTAATTGTCTCAGCTTATGCTCAACCAGCGGGTCGTCTGGCGCTAGCTGTTGAGCCACTTCTAATAGTTTAATGGCATCATTTGGATTTTCATCTTGATGCTTAATGGCTACGTCTATTAAAGGTTGAATATCAATTTTTTCTTGGTGCTCTTGCACGTGCGCTGCTTTTTCGTCGATTAAAATAGTGTGAGCGGTACTTAATAACGCTTGACGATGCGGCGAATTAGCATTGGATTTATTAAGTTTTTTATAATAATCCTCTTTTAAACGCAGTGTTTTTGTTTGTAGCCTAAATTGTGCAATGTCGATTTGTTGATTAGCAATAAAATCAACAGCCACTTGTTTATAAAACCCAAACTTATTTAAATAGGTGGCATGGGTGCCGTGCCCCATCCCAAACACGCGTAAGTGAGTGAGCTGCTTATAGCGTTTAGCATGTTGGCGGTCAATGCGATTGGTTGGGTCGTAAATAATGTAGCCCTGTGCATCCCCTAAATCTAAATCATGGTAGTCACCTTGCCAGTCATATTGCTGGGCAATGTCGGTACTTGAGCGGTCATCCCAAGGGGCGATAAGTTTGTTTTTAGTGCTAACAGGATGGAAAAGCAGTACTTTATCGAGTTTGAGTAACTTAGCAAATGCACCCACAGCAAAGCCGCCACGACTGAGCCCATAGCCTAACTTAGTTTTAAAAGGAGAGAGTAAAGTTGATAGCTGCTCAATAAAAAAGATTAAATTGCGGTTACGAAACCAATTGCTTTTACCCAAATGCTGAAACGCAATAATATTAACATCTTGCTTTTGCGCTAAATGATAGCCCCAAGGGGCAAAGTCTTCATTTAGATCGCGTTCTTGTATATCGGTGCCCGCAGGAGAAAAAGTAAAAAGTAGGGGTTTGTTGAGATCAACAAAGTGATATTTTACATACACATCACCGAGTAAATCTCCACCAGAGGTTGGTAGTTTTGCTTGCCTCTCATCATCGCTGAGAGTTAACCATTCATCTAACCAGTATAGTAATTTCATTTTTCCTCCAGTGCGCACAAGCCGCAGATCATAGCAAATATGAGGGCATAAGAGAAATTGAGCCAAGCTATGCTGCGCTGGTGGAGTGCCTTTTTAATGGCAAAATGTATGTTACCTTTGCGACTATTAAGCCATGTTCAAAATTTCATTCCAGTCATTTTCGGTCACTGGCATGACCGATAAACGTCCCCCTTTTTTAAGAGCAATGTCTGTCACTGACTCATTTGCCTTAATTGCTTGCAAGCTCACTATGCTACTGAGATGAGAGTGGTAGGTTACTTCCACCACAAACCAACGGGGGGTCTCAACGGTTGCTTTGGCATCATAATAATCGCTACTTAAATCAAATTGAGTAGGGTCAGGGTAAGCAGCCTTAGTTACCACACCAAGTCCTGCAACGCCAACTTGCTTGCAGCTAGAATGATAAATCATCACTAAATCACCTTGTTTAACGTCATCGCGAATAAAATTACGCGCTTGGTAGTTGCGTACACCTTCCCATAGCGTTGTTTGCTCTGGCGCTTGCTTTAAGTCATCAATTGAAAAGGCGTCGGGTTCGGTTTTAAAAAGCCAAAATGCCATATTAAATTTCCTCAATCAGTGAGTTAGTATTTTTTAACTATTGTATAGTATCATTTATGAATTAGGGGATTGAGGAAGAAATAATGAGCCAAGTATTAGATGATTTATTATCGTTGTTGTCACTTGAAGAAATTGAACAAGGTTTATATCGAGGACAAAGCCAAGATTTAGGTTTTAGAGCGGTGTTTGGCGGTCAAGTTATGGGGCAAGCGCTTTCAGCAGCTAAAGAAACACTGCCTGCGGGGCGTATTGTTCATTCCTTACATTCTTATTTTTTACGTCCAGGCGACGCTGCAAAGCCGATAGTGTATGACGTTGAAACGATTCGCGATGGTAAAAGTTTTAGTACGCGTCGTGTTAGCGCGATTCAGTACGGTAAGCCTATTTTTTACATGACGGCGTCGTTTCAAGGTGATGAACAAGGGTTATCGCATCAAGCAACCATGCCTGATGTTCCAGCTCCTGAAGAGCTACGTTCTTCATTAGAGTTTTATCAAGAAAATGCACAGCATATTCCTGAAGCAATCCGTAATAAATTTATTCGTGAAATGCCGATTGAAATGCGCCCAGTGAATTTTCATAACCCCTTTAAACCAGAAGCCATTGAACCAGTAAAACATATTTGGTTTAAAGCCAATGGCGATATGCCTGACGATCAACGTATTCATAACTATTTATTAGCGTATGCGTCCGACTTTGAATTTTTACCAACCGCATTACAACCACATGGCGTATCGTTTATGCAGCCGAATATGCAAGTGGCGACGATTGACCATGCTATGTGGTTTCATCGTCCGTTTAGAATGGATGATTGGATTTTGTATACTATTGATAGCCCAAGCGCGAGCTCAGGAAGAGGGCTGGTACGTGGGCAGTTTTTTGACCGCCAAGGAAACTTGGTAGCCTCTACTATTCAAGAAGGGGTAATGCGCCAGCGCTAATCCTAATACCCACTATATTGAATACCTTCAATATAGTGGGTATGGCTTTATTTTACTTGCATTGAGCGTGCACAATATCTGTTATTGACTGCCAAATGCGTGCCGGTAATAGCGTTTGTAGTTGCTTGTAAGTCTCGCACAACGCTGAGCTGCCTTGTAAGCCACTGTCTGATTCACTAATCAGCTTTTGTTCGTGTAGGTTTGAAATAAAGCTACTGAGTACCTTCTTATCAAAAAACTCCGGCGTTTTAATGCCATGTAACGTACCCAAGCGCTGCGCCAGCACATAGCTTTCACGTTCAAGCTCTGCTTTTTCAATCCCTTGGCTGGTTTGAATAAAGCCAATCACAATCGCATAACGTTGCAGAGTAAAGCTTAATGCACGACCGAGCATTTCGAGTTTGGCAAAGCTATCGTTATTTTGAGTCACTTTAATGTTATCACCATCAAGCTCAATTAAGCCTTGATCGCTAAAGTTAGTTAAAATACGAGTAACGTAGCTCTCATCTAACTCTTGCAAGTACCACTCTTTAGCAAACAATGGATAAAAAGATTTTACCAATTGATGGCAGCGAGTAACGGTACTTTGATGCTGCTTAAATAAATGCAGCGCCACTAAACTAGGCACCGCAAAAATATGTAAAATGTTATTACGGTAATAGTTGAATAAGGTTTTTTCTTTATCGTTTATCGCAATTATTTCGCCAAACTCATCACTGATCACATCAAACTTATTAAGCTTTAAGGCATGTTCAAGTAGCTGCTCTGGTGTTTCATCTGGTGCGGTTATTTTACTGCTATAGCTGGCTTCACGTTGCAATCGTAAGTAAAACTCAAGCTGAGCTAACAGCTTTGGCTTACTCAATGCCTGCTTATCGTTTACCAGCAGTATCATCGCCAGTAAGTTAACTGAGTTAAGTGCGGCGGCATTGTTAATTTTAACCATAACCTGATCAGCAAGATTAGCCACCTGCGGCCCTAACCATTGTGGTTTTTGCACATCGGTTGCATGAATTGATTCACGCCAGTCAGGCTGGTTATCATTTAAATACTGATTGATAGAAATAGGGTCGCCAAAGTTTAAATAACCACGACCATAGTTTTTTAAATTTTTAATCGCTTTAAAAATACCTAATATCGACTCGCCTTTTTTATCGTTCCCAGCCAGCTCTTTTAAATAGGTATTGATTTCCATGACGTGCTCGTAACCAATATATACCGGCACAATAGATATAGGTCTGTCTATACCGCGTAACATGGCTTGCATTGTCATTGCGAGCATGCCGGTTTTAGGGGGTAGTAAACGTCCCGTTCTGCTGCGGCCACCTTCGGTATAAAACTTAACCGAATAACCTTTTATAAATAACTGGCTCAAGTACTCTTTAAATACCGCTGAATAGAGTTTGTTACCAGCAAATGAGCGACGAATAAAAAATGCACCACTGCGGCGGAATATGCCACCTGCAGGGAAAAAGTTGAGGTTGATCCCAGCTGCAATATGCGGTGGTACAAGGCCTTGATGATAAATAGAGTAGGTTAGCAGTAAGTAATCCATATGACTTCGATGACAAGGCATGTAGATTATTTCATGGCCTTTATTGGTTAGGTCATGAATTTGCTCGGTGTACTTTATATCAATGCCATTATAAAGCTTATTCCAAAGCCACGTTAATATACGATCCGCAACGCGGATGGTGGCATCACTATAATTAGCGGCAATTTCATCCAGCAACTTCAAGGCGTTTTGTCGCGCTTGGGCCTGGCTGATGTTTTTTTCAGTGGCCTCGGTTTGAATTGCTTTTTTTATTGTTGGTGATGCCAGCAGTGAGCTAAATAACTGATCACGAGATGGTATTTTAGGCCCTGTAGCAGCCAGCTTTTGACGCTTAAAGTGAACTCGAGCTACACGCAACAGCTTATGAGGCAATTCATTAACGTCGGCTTTTTCATTAACCAATAAAGATAGGTCGAGTGGCTGGCTAAATCGAATAAAGTTATCTCTTCCTGAAAAAAGTACCACAAAGATTTTTCTAAACCAGCTGGGCGTAAGTGAGTGCGAAAGTAAAGTGCTTAATCCTGGCTTTTCTTTACCCGGCGCTCTGCCCCATAAAATAGTCACAGGCACAACCTGGACATTTTTTTGGCCACTATTTAATAAATGCTCAACAATGTGTTTGCCTTGCGCTAATGCATTAGTAGGTTTTTCTTTATCACCAAATAGCGGGGGAGGGTTTTTAATGCCGATAAATCGATCTAACGCCTCGTCACCTAATACTTGCTGCTCTGTTGGGTCTGGTAAACCATTTCGTTTACAAACACGTGCCAGTGCCGCTAAATCAAAGCGTGAGTTTAAACGCACTATATAAAAGGTCGGGTTTTTAGGGTTTAACTCAAATTGCTCTAAAGGTTTTTCAGGCAGTACTTTGCTTTTAACAAACAAGCGGCTAATACCACCAGAGATAAGATTTAAACCATAATTTAAAATACGCATTGACTCACCATAAGAGAGTAGTTACCCAAACCAATATGGGTATATAACAGCAAAATTAGCGCATAGGATAACATAATATCTAAAAAATCCCCTGCAGATTAATCGACAAGCTATGACATTATAAAGACATCATCACCTCTATTGCGTTCACTATTAATAAACTTAGCTATTTTTTAAACGACAATAACAAAGTAATAATGTCTAAATAGTTGTTGCATTTATCACCAGTATCATTATAATACGCAGGCTTTCAAAATTCCCTCGGGAACAAGAAAGAATAAATTAAGCTTGGATTTCAAGCTAATAAACAGGAGTTCCGATTTGGAACTCAACGTAGATATAATCAAACAACCGGCATCTTAATTATTAAGATTGTTTCGGTCGTTTTTTTATGCTCTTTAAATGCTCTTTATATTGAGGTTTAAGAATGTCAAATCAACGCATTCGTATTCGCCTAAAAGCTTTTGACCACCGTTTGATTGACCAATCAACGGCGGAAATCGTGGAAACTGCGAAACGCACTGGCGCACAAGTACGTGGTCCAATTCCACTACCTACACGCTTTGAACGTTTTACTGTACTTACATCACCGCACGTTAACAAAGACGCGCGTGATCAGTACGAGATCCGCACCCATAAACGTCTGATCGACATCGTAGAACCAACTGACAAGACTGTAGACGCACTTATGCGTTTAGACCTTGCTGCTGGTGTTGATGTTCAAATCAGCCTGGGTTAATCGGAAGATTAGAGAGGTTTTAGGAAAATGGCATTAGGTCTAGTCGGTCGTAAAGTGGGTATGACACGTATCTTCACTGAAGATGGTGTATCTATCCCTGTGACAGTTATTGAAGCGACTCCTAACCGCATTGCTCAGATCAAATCTGACGCAACAGACGGTTATAACGCGCTTCAAGTAACCGCAGGCACTAAAAAAGCAAGCCGTGTAAACAAAGCAACAGCGGGTCACTTCGCTAAAGCTGGTGTTGAAGCGGGTCGCGGTCTGTGGGAATTCCGCCTAAATGGTGGTGAAGGCGATTTTGAAGTAGGCGCTGAGCTTACTGTTGAATTATTCAACGAAATCAACAAAGTTGACGTAACCGGTACTTCTAAAGGTAAAGGTTTCCAAGGTGGTGTTAAGCGCTGGAATTTCAGCATGCAAGACGCTACACATGGTAACTCTCTATCTCACCGTGCTCCTGGTTCAATCGGTCAAAACCAATCACCTGGTAAGGTGTTTAAAGGTAAGAAAATGGCCGGTCAAATGGGTAATGAGCAAGTAACAACTCAGAACCTTGAACTAGTTCGCGTTGACGCTGAGCGTAACCTGCTTTTAGTTAAAGGTGCAGTACCTGGCGCTATCGGCGGTGACGTTATCGTTAAACCAGCTGTTAAAGCATAAGTCCTGGAGATTTAGTGATGGAATTAGCAATTAAAGACGCTTCTGGCGCTCTTGAAGTTTCTGAAGCTACTTTTGGACGTGAGTTTAACGAAGCATTAGTACACCAAGTAGTTGTTGCATACGCAGCAGGTGCTCGTCAAGGTACTCGTGCTCAGAAGACACGTTCTGAAGTAAGCGGTGGTGGTAAAAAACCATGGGCTCAAAAAGGTACTGGCCGTGCACGTGCTGGTACAATCCGTAGTCCAATTTGGCGTTCAGGTGGCGTTAGCTTCGCAGCTAAACCACAAGACCACAGCCAAAAAGTAAACCGTAAAATGTACCGCGGTGCGATCAAAAGCATCTTATCTGAATTAGTTCGTCAAGAGCGTTTAATCGTTGTTGAAAGTTTTGGTCTTGAAGCACCAAAAACTAAAGAACTAGTTGCTAAGCTTAAAGAACTTGAGCTTAAAGATGTTCTTATCGTGACTGAAGAAGTAGATGAAAATCTTTTCTTATCGGCACGTAACCTGTACAAGGTTGACACACGTGATGTAGCTGGTATCGATCCTGTAAGCTTAATTGCTTTCGATAAGGTACTAATTACAGCAGCTGCTGTTAAGCAACTTGAGGAGGCGCTAGCATGATCCGTGAAGAACGTCTTTTAAAAGTGATCCTTGCTCCACACATCTCTGAAAAAAGCACAATTGCTGCTGAAGAAAACAACACAATTGTTTTCAAAGTAGTAAATGATGCAACTAAAGCTGAAATTAAAGCGGCAGTTGAGAAGCTTTTTGAAGTAGAAGTAACTGGTGTTCGCACACTTAACGTTAAGGGTAAAACAAAACGTACTGGCATGCGTTTCGGTCGTCGTAGCGACTGGAAGAAAGCTTACGTTACTCTTAAAGAAGGTAGCGAGCTGGACTTTGTCGGCGGCGCCGAGTAATAAGGGGAGTTAGAATTATGGCACTTCAAAAGTGTAAGCCAACTTCTGCGGGTCGTCGTCACCTAGTTAAAGTGGTTAACCCAGATTTACATAAGGGTAAACCTTACGCTCCACTATTAGAGAAAAACTCTAAATCAGGTGGTCGTAATAACAATGGTCGTATTACGGTTCGTCATATCGGTGGTGGTCATAAGCAGCATTACCGTTTAATCGATTTTAAACGTACTAAAGATGGCATTCCAGCCACTGTTGAGCGTTTAGAATATGATCCAAATCGTAGCGCAAACATCGCTCTTGTATTATATGCAGACGGTGAGCGTCGTTACATTATCGCACCTAAAGGCTTAAAAGCTGGCGATGCAATCCAGTCTGGTGTTGATGCACCAATCAAACCTGGTAATGCATTACCAATGCGTAATATGCCTGTAGGTTCGACTGTTCACAACGTAGAATTAAAACCAGGTAAAGGTGCTCAAATCGCACGTTCTGCTGGTGCATACGTTCAAATCCTTGCTCGTGATGGTCAATATGTAACATTACGTCTTCGTTCAGGCGAAGTTCGTAAAGTTGAATCTGATTGTCGTGCTACGCTAGGTGAAGTAGGCAATGCTGAGCATATGCTTCGTTCACTTGGTAAAGCAGGTGCAAATCGCTGGCGTGGTATTCGTCCGACAGTTCGTGGTGTTGCCATGAACCCGGTTGATCACCCACACGGTGGTGGTGAAGGTCGTACATCTGGTGGTCGTCATCCTGTGTCTCCATGGGGTAAGCCGACTAAAGGTGCTAAGACGCGTAAGAACAAGCGTACGGATAAATTTATAGTACGTCGTCGTACTAAGTAATATTGAGGAATAGCCATGCCACGCTCTCTCAAGAAGGGTCCTTTTATAGACCTACACTTGCTGAAGAAGGTAGAGAAAGCTTTGGAAAGCGGTGAAAAGAAGCCAATTAAAACTTGGAGCCGTCGTTCAATGATCATACCTAACATGATCGGATTGACCATTGCTGTCCATAATGGTCGCCAGCATGTACCAGTTTTCGTTTCTGACGAAATGATCGGTCACAAACTAGGTGAATTTGCACCAACTCGCACTTACCGTGGCCATGCTGCGGATAAGAAAGCGAAGAAACGTTAAGAGGGGAAGATAAATGCAAGCATTAGCTAAACATAAATTCGCCTCTGGTTCGGCGCAAAAAGCACGTCTAGTTGCAGATCAGATCCGCGGGTTACCTGTCGATCGCGCACTAGAAATCCTGGCGTACAGCCCGAAAAAAGCGGCTGTATTAGTTAAGAAAGTACTTGAGTCTGCTATTGCTAACGCAGAGCATAACGAAGGTGCTGACATTGATGAGCTACGTGTAACAACGATTTTTGTGGACGATGGTCCAACAATGAAACGTATTATGCCACGTGCTAAAGGACGCGCAGACCGCATCCTTAAGCGTACAAGCCACATCACTGTTGTGGTTTCAGATAGCTAGGAGATATAAGTAATGGGACAAAAAGTTCATCCTACTGGTATTCGCCTAGGTATATCTAAACCTTGGGTTTCTACCTGGTACGCGAATTCAAAAGATTTCTCTGCACAGCTTTTTGGCGATCACAAAGTACGTACATTCCTTACTAAGGAATTAAAAGCGGCTTCTGTGTCTAAAATCGTTATTGAGCGTCCAGCAAAATCTATCCGAGTAACTATTCACACGGCTCGTCCGGGTGTTGTTATCGGTAAAAAAGGCGAAGACGTAGAAAAATTACGTCAAGCGGTAACTAAAATCGCTGGTGTACCTGCTCAGATTAATATTTCTGAAGTACGTAAACCAGAACTAGATGCACAACTAGTAGCAGACGGCATTGCCTCTCAACTAGAGCGTCGTGTTATGTTCCGTCGCGCTATGAAGCGTTCGGTACAAAATGCAATGCGCATCGGTTCTAAAGGGATTAAAGTTGAAGTTAGCGGTCGTCTTGGCGGCGCAGAAATCGCACGTTCAGAATGGTATCGTGAAGGTCGTGTACCTCTACATACTCTTCGTGCTGATATCGACTACGCAACTTCTGAAGCCTTAACCACTTACGGTATCATTGGTGTTAAAGTTTGGATCTTCAAAGGCGAAGTTATTGGTGGTTTACCACTAGTACAAGAGCAAGAGAAGCCAGCTAAACGCGCACCAAAGAAAGCCAAAAAAAGTGCTAAGTAGAGGTAGCGAGTAATGTTACAGCCAAAACGTACAAAATTCCGTAAAATGCATAAAGGCCGCAACCGTGGTCTAGCGCAAAACGGTAACAAAGTAAGCTTCGGTACTTTCGGTTTGAAAGCTACTGGTCGTGGCCGCATGACTGCTCGTCAAATCGAAGCAGCTCGTCGTGCTATGACACGTCACGTGAAACGTCAAGGTAAAATCTGGATCCGTGTCTTCCCTGACAAGCCGATCACAGAAAAGCCTCTTGAAGTTCGTATGGGTAAAGGTAAAGGTTCTGTTGAATATTGGGTTGCTGAAATTCAGCCTGGTAAAGTACTTTACGAAATGGAAGGTGTTTCAGAAGAGCTTGCTCGTGAAGCGTTTAACCTTGCTGCTCGTAAGCTGCCATTCAAAACAACTTTCGTAACTCGGACGGTAATGTGATGAAAGCAAACGAACTAAAAGATAAAAGCGTAGAAGAGCTTAATGCTGAACTTCTAGGTCTTCTTCGTGAGCAGTTTAACCTGCGCATGCAAGCAAGCACTGGTCAGCTAGCTCAGACACACACGCTAAGAACAGTACGTCGCGATATCGCGCGTGTAAAAACAATTATTAACCAGAAGGCAGGTCAATAATGAGCGATAAAATTCGTACTCTTCAAGGCCGTGTAATCAGCGACAAGATGGAAAAATCTTTCACTGTTGCTATCGCACGTTACGTGAAGCACCCAATCTATGGGAAATTCATCAAACGTACGACTAAGTTACACGTACATGACGAAAATAACACTGCAAAAGCGGGTGACACTGTCACTATCCGTGAATGCGCTCCAATCTCTAAGAACAAATCTTGGACTTTGGTAGATGTTGTTGAACGTCCAAAACAAGCTTAATTTTTAATTAAGTCTGTTTTATGAAAAGCCCCGGCATTAGCTGGGGCTTTTTACGTTTAGAGCAGTTTTTAGCGGTAAGCTTTCAGCCTTTAGCTGGCAGAAGTAAATTATAGCGCCGTAGTTTGGGTTGAGTGTTACGAACCTAAGTGCAATAAAATATTATTATAAAATAGGCGTAAGAAAAGCCTTTGCAAGTGCAAAGGCATATGCTTTTCTGCGAAGCCCGAAGCCCGAAGCCTTTTACCAAATCATCTCTACAAATTCAGGAAGATCGATATACGGGTTACGATTTGCCTGAAATTCAAACGCTGCTTGGTTGCGATCTAATTCCATTTGGCTAACAGGGTCGTTGTTATGCCACTTTAACAGCATGGCCACAACCCAGCTTTCAAATACTTGGGTACTGGTGCCATTAAGCACGTCATTACTTGCTGCGGTGTTATTTTGCCAAGCACCAATGACGTTTTGATAGCGGGTTGCCATGTAAAAATAAGCACGAGCAAAGTCACCTTTAAATTCATCAATAGGTTCAAACACGGTACCGTTGTAATTAATCGCATTACTTGCAGAGCCTAATTGACTGCCGTTGGTTGAGGTAAACGAAGCGCTTGCTACTTCACCGAACGGGAAGTTGCTTCGTTTTGAATTTACATAGCCGTCAGTGGCGTAAATATGATGAACATCAGAGTTCATCGGTTCAACTTTTCCACCAAACCAACTTTTAGGGAACGAATGCTCTCGGTTGTAGCAATCTGCCTCACCACTGTAGGTGCCACATTGATCGCTAACGGCTGTGTATGTGTAGCTATCAGAGCCATTAGGCTTCTCGCTGTACATATCTAAAATACTGTTATCATTTTCAAAGTATTTATCACGCGCCGATGCGTCGTAAAAATTCCAAATAGCAGAATACCCTTGAGCATTATGATTATTAATAATGTTATAAAGCTCAGTTTTTAGCGTGTAACCAGACAAGCCTTGGGTTGTCACATAGTAGCCGGTTGGCGTCGGTGTTGGCTGAGTAGCACCTAATGAGAAAGCGGTAGCCTCGGTTGTTTGAAAACTAGCTCCACTGGCGAGCAATGTGCTTTCATTATTCAAGGCGTAGCTACCACTGCCATATGAACAGCAAATACCATCGCCATAGCTGTCATTAATAGTAAATGTATACTCACCATCGACTACGCATAATTGTTCGGTGTATTGAGTATTTGCGGCATAATCACTGCCGCTTGCAACTATACCGACTTGGTTGTGTGTTATTTGCCAGCTGGTTTCTTCGCCGTAGTTATCTGTGGTTAGGTTAAAAGTAAGGCTGTTATCTGCGCAGCTTGGAGAACCGCCGCCGCTATCATTATTAGGTAAGAAGTTATCAACATAAACTAACTCACTACCATCAAAGCCGCTTGTATCGTAAAAGCGTAAACCGACATCAATCGTTTTACTACTATCAGCGGTATAGCTGTAAGTTATGGTTTGCCACTGGTTTGTTAAAGCAGGGTTTGAGTAGCCTTGATAACCATCTATGAACAAACGGGCCTTAAGATGACCTTCGGTATGAAACACATCCACTGAAAATTCATAAGTTTCACCCATTTCCACCGCGACTTGCTGTAAAAAATTCAGTGTTACTTTGTGTGCCAGTATTTACGCTAATCGCTGCTGCTTGTAAGCCTGTACTCACGACTGCGCTGTTGGCAGATACGTTAATACCGCTATCAATCACCGTCCATGCTTGTGGGGTGTTGCCTGTCCATTGTTCAAAGTTGCCATTAACCACATTAGCCATCGCAGGCAAAGAGCTCAATAACAACGCGCTCAAAAGTAATTTGTTTTTATATATGCCGTGTAATATAGGTGTTCCTATTTTATAGTTTTAAGCAATATACATTAGATCATAAAGGTTACAAAATTGTTAGATTAGAATTTCATAAAAGGCAATAAAAACCCTTTAGGTTAATTTCACTGGTTTTTAACTAGATTAATAACTAAATGGAATATCAAAGCAGATTCTATTCTTTTTTTATCTATGCTTAGACGGCTATCCTGCATACTCAATTAACCTCAACAGAACCTTCTGAATGAGGTGGCACTCATTTTAAACAATGTGAACAAGCATTGTGTTTAACGTTCAGGGTTATGAGGAAAAATTCATGTTGTTAGGTCAACTCAATGCGCTAGCAAGTCCGCTTTCGCAAGAGCAAGTACAAAAGCTACAAGGTTTAGTGGCTGAGCTTAATCCAATTCAGCAAGCGTGGGTTAGCGGCTATTTGGCTGCTAATGCTAATTCAGCAGCGCTAGGTGCGCCAATTGCAGGTACACCAGCAACCTCTGAGGCAGCAGTACTTACTATTTTGTATGGTTCACAAACAGGTAACGCTAAAGCGGTGGCGACTAAGCTTAAAGAGCAAGCTGAATCTCGTGGGTTAGCTGCAAAGCTGGTTAGCATGTCAGATTACAAGCCAACCGCATTGAAAAAAGAAAAGTTTTTAACCGTTGTTGTATCAACTTATGGTGAAGGTGAGCCACCTGAAGATGCCGAAACACTGTACGAATTTTTAATTACCAAAAAAGCGCCAAAGCTTGATGGCGTTAAAGTCGCGGTATTAGGTTTAGGTGATTCTAGCTATGAATTTTTCTGTCAAACCGCTAAAGACTTTGAAGAACGTTTAACTAAACTCGGTGCAGAGGTTATTTATCAACGTGCCGACCTAGACGTTGATTACGATGATGAAGCCGCCACTTGGATTGAGGGCGCGTTAAATGCGTTTGAACCAGACTTAAAAGCCCAGCAAGATGCCACAGGCGGCCAAGTTGTATCAATGCCATTTGGCACGCCCACGACAGCGGCTAGCCAATACACTAAGCAAAACCCGTTTGCGGCAGAGCTAAGCTTAGTGCAAAAAATTACCGGTCGTGACTCAACCAAAGATGTACGCCATGTTGAAATTTCACTTGAAGGCTCTGACATTACCTATACGCCGGGTGACTCGTTAGGCATTTACTTTTTAAATGATGAAGCCCGTGTAGATGAGCTACTAGCGCAAACGCAAATTGATCCAACTAGCCGCGTTAAACTTGGCGATGAAGAACTTAGCGTGCGTGATGCCTTAATTGAAAAACTAGAGCTGACACAATCGTACCCTGGTTTTGTCGAAAAATATGCCACGGCTACAGGCACGCCTGAGCTGCTTAAACTAGTAGAAGATAAAGCCGCAATGCGCGAATATATTGAGCCTCGCCAAATTTTTGATGTGGTTGCACAAAACCCAGCTAAATTAGAGGCGCAAACACTGGTTGATTGCCTACGTAAACTGCAAGCGCGCTTATATTCAATTGCTTCTAGCCAAAGCGAGGTTGAGGACGAAGTGCATTTAACTATTGCATTGGTTGAGTTTGAAGCGTTTGGCACAGAGCATTTAGGTGGCTGTTCAGGCTATTTAGCACGCCGTGCGCAAGAAGGCTGTAAAGTAAAAGTATTTAGTGAACATAACGACAACTTCCGCTTACCAGTAAATGATGACACACCGATCATCATGGTAGGGCCAGGTACAGGTATTGCACCGTTCCGTGCTTTTTTACAAGAACGTGATGCGCGAGAGGCTACGGGTAAAAACTGGCTGTTTTTTGGTAACCCACACTTTACCCAAGATTTTTTATACCAAGTAGAAATTCAAGGTTACTTAAAATCAGGCTTATTGAGTAAAGTAGATGTGGCGTTTAGCCGTGACCAAGCAGAAAAAGTTTACGTGCAAGATAAGTTACGTAAAAACTCAAAAGAAGTGTTTGATTGGTTAGAAGCGGGTGCTCATTTTTATGTGTGTGGCGATGCAAACCGTATGGCTAAAGATGTACACAATGCCTTAATTGATATCATCACAGAAAATACCGACAAAAGTAATGAAGAAGCCGATCAATACTTAAAAGATTTGCGTAGCGCAAATCGCTATCAGAAAGACGTGTACTAAGTGCACGTTGTTTATTTTATTAAAAGCTAACAGCCGTCACTGTAACAAATTTAGGATTTAAAATGAGCGAACAAGATAAAACCGTAAAGCTTTCTGATAACGAACGTTTAAAAAGAGAAAGTAACTTTTTACGCGGCACTATAGCGCAAGATTTAAAAGATGAAATTACCGGTGGTTTTACTGCCGATAATTTCCAGTTAATTCGTTTTCATGGCATGTACCAGCAAGATGACCGCGATATTCGTCCTGAGCGTGCTAAGCAAAAGCTAGAACCACTACATAATGTCATGCTGCGTGCGCGTATGCCTGGCGGCATTATTAAGCCCGAGCAATGGTTAGCAATTGATAAGTTTGCTGGGGAGAAAACCAGCTATGGCAGTATTCGTTTAACTACGCGCCAAACATTTCAGTTTCATGGTGTATTAAAACCTGAAATTAAAGGTATGCACCAATTACTTAATAGCGTGGGTATTGATTCTATTGCAACTGCCGGTGACGTGAACCGAAATGTACTTTGTACCACTAACCCTGTTGAGTCTGAGTTACACCAGGAGGCGTATGAGTGGGCGGCAAAGATTTCTGAACACTTATTACCTAAAACCAAAGCGTATGCAGAGATTTGGCTCAATGGTGAAAAATCTGAAACCACAGAAGAGCCTATTTTAGGTTCAACGTATTTACCGCGCAAGTTTAAAACCACAGTGACGATACCACCTAATAATGAGGTGGACGTACATGCTAACGACTTAAACTTTGTGGCGATTGCTGAGGATGGCAATCTCGTTGGTTTTAACGTGTTAGTAGGGGGTGGCCTTGCCATGACCCATGGCGATACTGCAACGTATCCACGAAAAGCCGATGATTTTGGTTTTATTGCCCTTGAAGATACCTTAAAAATTGCGGAGCACGTAGTGTCTGTGCAACGTGATTGGGGCAACCGCTCAAATCGCAAAAACGCAAAAACTAAATACACACTTGACCGTGTTGGGTCTGATGTATTTAAAGCAGAAGTTGAAAAACGTGCAGGCGTGAGCTTTGCGCCAAGCCGCCCTTATGAGTTTACTCATCGAGGGGATCGTATTGGTTGGGTTGAAGGCATTGACGGTAAACATCACTTAACGCTCTTTATTCAAAGTGGTCGTATTTTAGATTACCCCAATAAGCCACTGAAAACAGGGTGTCGTAAGATTGCAGAAATTCATCAAGGTGATTTTCGCATGACCGCCAATCAAAACTTAATTATTGCCGGTGTACCTGCAGATCAAAAAGCAATCATTGAAAAAATAGCGCGTGAACACGGTTTGATTGATGACAAAGACACTGAGCAACGTAAAAACTCAATGGCGTGTGTATCACTGCCGACTTGTCCTTTAGCTATGGCTGAAGCCGAGCGTTACTTACCGAGTTTAATTGAAAAAATAGAAGGCTTATTGGCCAAGCATGGAGTACCTAATGACAGCATTATTATGCGTGTGGTTGGTTGCCCTAACGGCTGTGGTCGTGCCATGCTAGCTGAAGCTGGATTAGTAGGTAAAGGCCCAGGTAAGTACAACGTTTACCTTGGCGGGAATACGGAGGGTACGCGTATCCCTAAGCTTTATCTTGAAAATGTGGGCGAAGAAGTTTACCTAGAGGCATTTGATAAGCTGATTGGGCAATGGGTTAGTGAGCGCAATGAAGGCGAATGCTTTGGTGATTTTGTTATTCGCAAGGGTATTGTTGCAGAAGTAAAAGTATCTGTTACCGATTTTTACGCATAATTTAAAAGCAGCGCACCGCGCTGGTGAGGTTTAAAATTGACCATGAGTGAATTTAAAAACATATTACAGCTAGATAAGCAAAGCCAACAGGCTATGTTAGCTGATGCGAACGGTTTGCTGGCTGACATGAGCGCAGAGCAGCGCGTTGCATGGGCACTTGAAAATTTGCCTAACACTGCGTTTTTATCATCGAGCTTTGGTATTCAGGCTGCAGTTATGTTGCATTTAATGACTGCACAGCGCCCAGATATACCTGTGGTATTAACCGATACAGGCTACTTATTTCCAGAAACCTATCAGTTTATAGAGCAAATGACTTCGCAGTTATCACTTAACCTAAAAGTGTATAAAGCGCAGCTGAGCCCTGCATGGCAAGAGGCTAAATTTGGAAAACTATGGGAGCTTGGTGAAGAAGGTATTAAGCAATACAACCAGCTCAATAAAGTAGAGCCAATGACGCGTGCTTTAAAAGAGCTTAACGCGAGCACTTGGTTTAGTGGCTTGCGTCGAGATCAATCGTCGAGCCGTGCTGAAAAACAAGTACTAGAAATAAGCCGGGGTACAGTAAAAGTGTACCCTATTATTGAGTGGAATAATCGTGATGTGTACCAATACCTCACTAAACATGATCTGCCATACCACCCATTATGGGAGCAAGGTTATGTGTCTATGGGTGATGTACATACTACGCGTAAATTAGAGCCAGGAATGAGCGAAGAAGAAACCCGCTTTTTTGGGCTGAACCGTGAGTGTGGCTTGCATATTGATGGTGATGGAATTTAATTACCTTATTATTCAAAGCTATAAATTTAAAAACGCAGCTAAAGCTGCGTTTTTATTTTGTGGAAAATAATTGCCTGACTGCTGTTTTTTTATTATATTAATGATAATAAAGGATTAAATTTACAGCAGGAACGCTATGAAATACTTTACTTACTTAGCAATATCAGTAATGGTCATTGCTCTTATCTCTTTGTTTTATCTTAAAAAGCCAAATGGGCAACCTTGGCTCACCAGCTCATTGATTAAAAATGAATCTTTTTCTATTAAAGATAAAGTGGTAGCGCTTTCATCTGATACATTCGAACAGCTCACACTTGAGCTTAAAAAAGTAGGAGATAAAATCACATCGTCACCGTTAGCATCTGACTCTCAAAGTAAAATTTATAAGTGGCAAGATGAGCAAGGGCAGTGGCATTTCTCCGATGTGCCAAATAAAAATGGCAAGAGTATTGAAGTGCATCTTGATCCCGCAGATATGAATGTTGTGGTAGCCGAAGATACGGCTATATTAAGTGGCAGTGCTAAATCTGCTGCAAAACCTTTTCCTCAGCGAGCGCCTGAAATATACAACAGTGAGTCAATCAATAAGTTGTTTGAAGATGCTGAAAAAGCCAAAAAGAGAATTGAGCAACGCAGTAAAGAAGTCGAAAGTTTCAGCGGCTTTTAGCCCTAGGGGGTTACTGCGATTTCAAGTAGCGCTTTTCTGCTTCCATTAATAATATGGTTAAATAAATTTTAGTTGGCAGTGATAAAAACACACCAATTGCAATGCACGCTGCTGCAGTAATAATGCCTTTAATACCGTACTCGCTGGTAAAGTAGCTCGATACAATTAATACATGGCCTGTCACAATCAGGCATAACCCAAGCAAAATAGATGTTTTAAGTAGTCTTATCATTACTATTGAAGACATGGCGACCTCTGCGCAGCGTGTCTTCTTAGTGTATGGTATCTTGATAGAGCAACATTGATTTAGCGCAAGGGTGTATCAATATTTACTTCTATAGCGAATGTAAAAAAGCCCAGCTCATTGCTGAGCTGGGCTTTTAAGCTACTACTGTTTAATGGCTAGTTAGTCGAGCATATTGCGTAATACGTACTGTAAAATCCCGCCATGTTTGTAGTAATCCCACTCTTTAGGGGTATCAATACGCACATCGGCACTAAAACTAACTTGTTTACCTTCACTGTTAGTGGCAATGACACTGACTTCGTCGGTTTTGTCGTATAAACCTTGAATATCAAATTGTTCTTGCCCCGTTAAGCCCAATGATTCATGGCTTTCACCCTCTTTAAATTGTAAAGGTAATACGCCCATACCAATCAGGTTCGAGCGGTGAATACGCTCATAGCTTTGTGCTATCACAGCTTTAATACCGAGTAGTAATGAGCCTTTTGCAGCCCAATCTCGTGAGGAGCCGGTACCATATTCTTTACCTGCTAGAACCACTAACGGTGTTCCACTCTCTTGATATGCCATTGCCGCATCATAAATACTCTCTAGCTTATCGTCAGGTTGAGTGCGAGTGACACCGCCCTCAGTACCAGGGGCTAGTAAGTTTTTAAGGCGCACATTAGCAAACGTACCACGCATCATTACTTCGTGATTACCACGGCGAGAACCATAAGAATTAAACTGTGCTTTTTCTACCCCATTTTCTTGCAGGTAAAGTCCTGCGGGTGCCTCCGCTTTAATCGCACCTGCTGGTGAAATATGATCGGTAGTCACTGAATCGCCTAGTTTAGCTAGACAGCGCGCACCTTCTATTTTTGGGATCCCCGGTGGTTCAACACTCATACCATCAAAGAATGGCGCTTTTTTGATATAAGTCGAGGCAGCATCCCAATCGTAAAGCTTACCATCAGGTATTTGAATTTTTTGCCAGCGACTGTCACCATCGTAAACATTGGCGTAGCTTTTTTCGAACATTTCTTTAGTTACCGTATTTTTTACAAGCTCACTCACTTCTTTAACGCTTGGCCAAATATTTTTAAGGTATATATCGTTACCATGCTTATCTTGCGCAAGTGGTTCGTTGTATACATCAATATCGGTTCTACCTGCTATAGCATAAGCTACTACAAGTGGTGGCGACGCGAGGAAGTTCATTTTAACGTCTTGGTGAATACGCCCTTCAAAGTTACGGTTACCCGACAAAATAGAGCTTACAATTAGTTTATGTTTTTGAATAGCTTCTGAAATTTCATCCGCTAATGGGCCGGAGTTACCAATACAGGTGGTACAGCCATAACCAACTAAGTTAAAACCAAGCGCATCAAGATCATCCATTAACCCTGCTTTTTCAAGGTAATCGGTAACCACCTGCGAACCTGGTGCTAAAGACGTTTTAACCCAAGGTTTTACATTAATACCTAATTGACGTGCTTTTTGAGCCACTAATCCTGCCGCTAAAATTACGCTTGGATTAGAGGTATTAGTACAGCTTGTGATTGCAGCAATGACGCAGGCGCCATCGTTTAATTCAAACTCTTGGCCATTAAAGTTAACTTTTGCTGCGCCCATAAACTGCGCTTCATCAGTGGGTTCGTCAGGATTGGTAGTAGGGCCTTCACTTTCAATACGCGCTTGCTCTTCATCGCTTTTATCTCGACGTGCCATACGTTCGTCTTGGAAGTCTTTTAAGTGTTGACCAATAACATCACCGGCTTTATCCAGTGTGATTCTGTCTTGTGGACGTTTCGGGCCAGCAAGACTTGGTACTACATCATCTAAAGTTAGTTCTAGCTTATCGGTATAATGTGCTTCATCGCCATCATTACGCCATAAACCTTGATGTTTTGCGTAATCTTCAATCAGTTTAAGCTGCTTTTCATCACGATTAGTTAAGCGTAAGTAATTAATCGTTTCATCATCAATAGGGAAAATACCACAGGTTGCGCCATATTCCGGTGCCATGTTGGCAATAGTCGCTCTGTCGGCCAGTGGTAAGTCGGCAAGCCCGTCACCATAAAACTCAACAAACTTACCTACCACACCGTGGTTACGCAGCATTTCAGTAACAGTAAGTACTAAATCGGTTGCTGTAGTGCCCTCAGGTAAGCGGCCATTTAATTTAACGCCAACGACCTGAGGAATAAGTAGGCTAATAGGTTGGCCAAGCATGGCGGCTTCGGCTTCAATACCGCCTACACCCCAACCGAGTACGCCTAGGCCGTTGATCATGGTTGTGTGAGAATCAGTACCAACCAGTGTATCTGGATAGGCTAACGATTTACCGTTTTTTGTATCATTGAACACTACACGTGCTAAGTATTCTAAATTTACTTGATGGACAATACCTGTGGCTGGTGGCACCACTTTTAAATTATCAAATGCGGTTTGACCCCAACGTAAAAACTCGTAGCGCTCTTTATTACGTTCATATTCTAGTTTTGAATTTAAGTCGAATGAGCCATCTTTACCGTAACCATCCACTTGTACTGAGTGATCGATCACCAGTTCAGCCGGAGAAAGCGGATTTATTTTTGCAGGATCGCCACCAAGCTTTTCCATCGCATCACGCATGGCGGCTAAGTCAACAATAGCAGGGACACCGGTAAAATCTTGCATTACTACGCGGGCAGGGGTGAAGGCTACTTCGGCCGAGGGCTTAGCCTTTGGATCCCAATCTAGTAGTGCCTGAATATCTTGCTCTTTAATATTCACACCATCTTCATTACGCAATAAATTTTCTAGTAATATTTTTAACGAAAAAGGCAGGCGTTTGGCTTTATCGCCAAGTCCCATGAGCGAGTTAATATGGTATTGCTCGCCATTGATAGTAAGCTGTTGTTGGGTGTCGAAACTATTTTTCATTATTTGTCCCTTCAATAAATTAGATTGATATTCTTGAAAAAGTGACCTCTGTAGTAGTTTGCAAACTGTGTACCATGATAAAAAAATACCATGCAGTGTAATTTTTTTGACTGTTATATAAATAGAGATGAAGGCCAAAAGTTAAAATTCAAGGGGTGCTCTGAGTAATAATTGACCACAAAACTAAACTCAAAAAAGTGTTATTTAAAGTAGTCCTGTTGTTTTAAGTGGAAACTTAAATACACCAATGCAATCGCAATTAAGGTCACTGCAATAGGCATAAAAATAGCGCTAATGCCAAACAAGCTGATGCTATTAATAATTATAAAATTATAGTATTGCTGAGCTAAAACCGCTGCAAAAGAGATTATTAATGTTAATGCGGCTAGTGACTTTTTGAATAATAAAAGTACGCACCCTAATGCGCCGCCAAATACTGCAATAGCAAACGCTAAAGTAGCCCATAGAGGTTGGCTGTTATAAGCAAGTTGTTGTTCTTGTGGGAGTTTGCTTACCATTTCGGGTGTTAATAATAGCTGCATGATAAATGCAAAAACACCTAATATATTCCATAACAGGGCGGTGATGAGTACGGGTTTTATCCAGCGGTTTGCAGTGTTTTCTGACATGTAAGCATCGATTTTTTATTATTGATATTCTATTAAAGAATAAAAAAGCCAGTGATGCAAACTGGCTTTTAATAACACATATGACGTAAGCGAATGTTAGCCAAACGAAATAGGACGACGACCCGTTTTTTCATCCACTTTAGGTTTTTTAGTACGTTTGCGCTTATTTTTAGCCGGCTCTGTTGTTGCTACGGGCGCGGCTTTTTCTGCTGTAACTGTTTCATCAATAACAGGACGCACTGCAGGAGTGGCATCTTCACTTAGCGTCAGTTGGAACAACTCGCCATCAAATGTAAGAACATCGCCACTGTATAATTTTTTCCGTTTAATTGTACAAATTTCATGGTTAACACCGACATAGCCACCGCTAATTAGATTTTTTGCTTGGCCACCACCTTCAACTAGATCTAATACTTTTAATAATTTACAAAGCTCTATAGGCTCTTCTTCTAATTCAATTTCTATATATTCTTCGTTCATCATGTTTCTCTGTGGGGGTGGCATTAGCTGTAGTATAAAGGCTAGCTGGTTATTTTGCACCAAAGTGCGTTTGTTAGATGCGATGATTATGCATTTTTTATGAAACTTTTTACCTCTTTCATTTGTCTTTAAAAAAACTGAAGTAATTCAAGACTACACTTCGCGTGAAAAAATTACACATTGGCGCGCTTATTGCCAATATCTGTCGTAAAAAGAGATTGAATATAAACAGTGGAGTAAAACATGGGCATAAGATTAGCGATGAAAAAAGAGCTAATGGGCTTAGACAATTCAGATATGTTAACTGCTGATGATGTTAGAAAGCATTTGGCTCAGCAGGTACAAGAAGACACTGAACGTGGTTTTTCAGTTATCTCCAAGTTTAATGACACCCATAGTCAGTTAGTCAGCGGGCTTAAAACCAAACAAAGCGAGCTGGTATTTGAACGACATCGTTTATTTAATGAAGTACTTTATAATCGCCAGAGTGTTGATGCATGGTTAAATAACCAAATAAATTAAATTGCCATTTTAAATCACCCCTTATAGACTACACTTGTAATCGGTTGGGGGGTGATAATGAAAAATGGAATTTTAATATGTGTATTGGTGTTTTTATTAGCTGCGTGCCAGCGACCTACTGTTTATGTTTTTATTGAAAACTTGCAAGGTGAACAGCGCAACCAGCTAGATGCTGCACTAAATGCACAAACTCTTCCCTATGAATATGTAGAACTAGCAATCCCATCAGATTTTGGTGAGGCCACATTACTACTCTCAAGCGATAAAATTTACCCCAAAGAGACGAAGCAACTTGCAGCTATAATGCAAGAGCTAGGGTACGCGCCACAAGTTAATTATACAAGTCGTTCAAATCATTTTTATGGTGATGGCAATATAGGCTTTTATTTAAAAAATGCTGATGCCAATAGAAATTTTGTTATGCCTAAACAGCTGAGAACAACTCATTGCAGCGAAGATAAATACAATGATTTAGCAGTCAAATTTGCAAATGAAGCTGTTGAGTTTACATTACCAAGTGGCGCAATCGTGAGGCTAAACTGGGAATATTTATATGGTTATGTTGTTGTTTATTTTAAAGACTATTCGCAAACATACAGTCATTCGCAGCCGCTTGTAAATACCCCCTTTGGCGCCAAGCCGTCAGATACCTACACATATACCGCAAGCGTTAACACCCCAGGTTGGCTTGATTGCTCACTACAAATTGTTTATATGGACTGATTTAACCGTGGGTTTCTATATGTTCGCTTAGTTTAGCTATGCGCAGGCTCATTCCTTCAATAATACGGTCTTTAATTTTTTCGCGTATAACATTAGGTAGGCGGGTAAGGGCATCGGCAGTAATAGCCAGTACGATGGCATTTTCTTTGGCGCGTGCATTAATGCTGCGCTCTCGGTTATTAATAAACGCGCCTTCACCAATAAATTCACCAGGCTCTATACTACCCAGTTCCAGTAGGTGACTATGCTTAAACACCATCAAAGAGCCACTGAGGACAATAAAAAGTCGCTTGTCATTATCAAACTCTTTAAATAAAAACTGATTTTTACTTACTAAGTATAATAATCCAAACGACTCTAAAAGAATTTGACGTTCATTAAGCGTGAACTCTTTAAAGAATTCTAAGCGATTTATAATTTCCATTTGCTTAAACAAAGGGATGTTTTCAATTAACTTCATCAATAACCTAGGGCGCTAGCCTTATAAAATATCAGCTAATATTGCGCTCTTTTAATTTACGGGTCAACGTATTGCGACCCCAACCAATTTTTACCGCGGCTTCTTGCTTATGGCCTGAACAATTAGCGAGTGCTGTTTTTATTAAGCGGGTTTCCAGCTGGGCTTGAATATCCGGCCAAATATTTTCTTTACCTTGTTTAAACTCTTGATTAAGCCATTGCTGAAATGAATCTAGCCAATCGCCTTCTTGAGTTGCGGCGGCATTATCAATAATTTCAGGGGGTAAATCTTGCTCACCAATCAGCTCCCCAGGTGCCATTACGGTTAACCATCGACAGGTGTTTTCAAGCTGGCGAACATTTCCTGGCCAATTAAATAAACACAGTTGTTTAATCGCTTTAGGGCTAAGTACTTTACTATCTACTTGCAGGTCTTTTGCACTTTTATGTAAAAAGTGTAGCGCTAAGCGTTCTATGTCTTCGGGGCGCTCGCGTAGAGCCGGCAAGCGTAAGCGAACCACGTTTAAACGATGAAATAAGTCATCTCTAAACTTACCTTGTTTTACCAGCTCTTCTAAATTTTGGTGAGTGGCAGCAATGATGCGCACATCCACTTTTATACTTTGATGGCCGCCAACGCGGTAAAACTCGCCATCGGCTAATACGCGTAACAAGCGGGTTTGTACATCAAGTGGCATATCACCTATTTCATCCAAAAATAAGGTACCACCATTGGCTTGTTCAAAGCGCCCTTTACGCACGCTATCGGCCCCCGTAAAAGCGCCTTTTTCATGGCCAAATAATTCAGACTCAACTAACTCTTTAGGAATAGCGGCCATATTAAGAGCAATAAATTGGTTTTCTTTACGCGGGCTGTGATTGTGCAAGGCGCTGGCAACCAACTCTTTACCGGTACCTGATTCACCATTGATGAGTACGCTCATACTGGATGCTGAGAGTTTGCCTATAGCACGAAACACTTCCTGCATAGCAGGGGCTTCGCCAATAATATGAGCGCTTTTGGGTGGCGCGCTTTTTCGTTTGGTTTTTTTGGTCGAATTAGCACGATAGGCGCTTTCCACTAGCGCAACGGCTTCATTTAAATCAAACGGTTTAGCTAAGTACTCAAACGCACCTTTTTGAAAAGCATTTACCGCTGAGTCTAAATCAGAGTGTGCAGTCATAATAATAACGGGTAGGCCAGGGGTTTGCTCAGCTATTAGCTCAAGTAACGCCATCCCGTCCATCCCCGGCATTCTTACATCTGAAATTAACACACTGGGTTGACTAAATTTTAGCGCGTTAAGTACGTTTTGTGCATCTGCAAAGCTCTCTACTTCAAACCCTGCGCGAGTCAGTGCTTTTTCTAGTACAAAGCGAATTGAGGCATCATCATCTACAAGCCAAGCTGTTTTCATGAAAACTCCAAAGTATTAATCTGTAAATGGCAGATAAATATTAAATTCAGTATGTCCTGGCCAACTATCGCATTCGATATAGCCATCATGTTGATCAATCAAGGTTTGCGCTATAGATAATCCAAGTCCCGAGCCACCTTCTTTATTAGTGGTCATAGGGTAAAATAAGGTGTCGCGTAAATTAGCATCAATGCCTGGGCCGTTATCCATTACTTGAATAAGCAATGCCTTTTTAGGGGCTTTTCCCGGACGACGATGCTGGTAATTAATCCGTGTTTTTATTTTTATTTCGCCACCATCTACCAATGCCTGTTGCGCATTACGCACAATATTAAGCACCACTTGTTGAACTTTGCTCTGATCGATATAAACATCAGGAATACTCGGGTCGTAGTCTTTAACTAACCGAATATCGCGGTTGTTATCTAAGGTACTGAGTTTAACAACCGACTCTAATGTTTGATGTATATTGCCATACGATTTTTGCGGTAGTTGGTTAGGCCCAAGGAGTCTATCAACTAATTCACGCAACCGATCGGCTTGTTCAATTATCAGTTCTGCACATTGATCTCTTTCTTGTTGATCACCCTCATACTGCAATAATTGCGCCGCCCCGCGAATTCCACCCAGCGGGTTTTTAATTTCATGAGCTAAACCGCGAATTAAGTTACGTGCGGCTTGGTATTGATGCATTTGATTTGAGACTTGGTCGTGCTTTATTTCGTCATCGGTTTGTCGACATTCAAATAAAATATAATAGGTGTCGTTATGTTTTATTCGCCGAGTACTCACCGCTAATTTTGCATGGCGAGAATCGATAAACACCACGTCAGCTCTATGCTGGTGGCAGTCTACACCATCAACCAACGAATACTGTGCAATACGTTTTAAGTCGATAGAGTGGTAATTAAATAAATCATCGAACGCTTGTCCTAGTAAGCGCTTTTCGCCTAAACCAAGTAATTCACTGGCACTGGTGTTGGCGTAAATGAGCGTAAAGCTTTCATCAAGTAACATTAGGGCGGTGGTTTGGTTTTGCCAAATTATATTTAGTAGCTCTGGGCTAAAATGTGTTTTGTTTATCATTATTGCACCATTTTAGTGCGCCTGGGGAGGTAGGCAAGGTTTTTAGTAAAATATACGCTAATTGTACGTACTTAACTGCAATTACCGACCTATATTAAGGCCTTTGCGATGCATAAAAAATACACTCTCAGCGCTAGTTGCAATTACTTGGTTTTGTTTATTATAAAGTTTAACTTGTAGTGTGTGTTGCCCGCGCTCTACATCTCTTAACGCCAGCGTAGTGGTGTCACTAGGTTCACCAATGGCAACGCCATTTAAAAATAAACCAATGGTAAATCCAGCTTCAAACCGAGGCGCAATCTGAGTTGAAACATACACAGAGCCGGTGTTTTCTCTTATAGTTTGGTTGGGCTCTGGCGAAGTAATACTAATTTTAAACTTTACCGCTGTTTTAGTTGGTGAAGTATCAAGTATGTCAGTATTAGTTGCAGGCATGTTTAAGTGTTGGCTAGTGAGTTTAACCTCTTTAGCACCAGGTTGAGGGGTATCTGAAAAAACCAGTACACCGTTTTTGTCTTTCCATGCGTAAATTTTTTTATTATTTGCATGGCTATTAAGGCTTATCATTAAAGCTATTAATAGCAACAAAACCTTACCTATCATCCTGCTAACCTGCATTGTTTAAACTTATTTCACTTTAGTGTAGAACCGTTAAATTTACCATAAAAAAAGCCCGCAGAGCGGGCTTAAAACACACATTATTTATCGGTTAATAAATTAACAGCTGTAGTACATTTCAAACTCAACTGGGTGAGTTGTCATGTTAAGTTTTTCAACTTCTTTTGACTTAAGTGCAATGTAAGCATCAATTAGGTCATTAGTGAATACGCCACCTTGGTTTAAGAACTCACGGTCTGCATCTAATGCCGCTAGTGCTTCATCTAATGAGGCTGCCACTGTTGGAATTTCTGCTGCTTCTTCAGCTGGTAAGTCGTATAAATCCTTATCCATAGCATCGCCAGGGTGAATTTTATTTTTAATTCCGTCAAGGCCAGCCATAAGCATTGCAGAGAATGCAAGGTATGGATTAGCGGTTGGATCTGGGAAGCGTACTTCAATACGACGACCTTTTGCAGATGGAACCACAGGGATACGGATTGACGCAGAGCGGTTACGTGCAGAGTAAGCAAGCATGACCGGTGCTTCAAAACCAGGTACTAAGCGCTTGTACGAGTTAGTTGATGCGTTAGCAAATGCGTTGATCGCTTTAGCATGTTTGATAATCCCGCCAATATAGTAAAGTGCGTCTTCAGAAAGGCCGCCGTATTTATCACCTGCGAATAAGTTTACGCCGTCTTTAGCTAAAGATTGGTGACAGTGCATACCAGAACCGTTATCACCAACAACAGGCTTAGGCATAAAGGTTGCTGTTTTTCCGTATAAATGAGCCATGTTATGAATAACATATTTCATTTCTTGAATTTCATCTGCTTTTAAAACCATAGTGTTAAAGCGCGTTGCGATTTCATTTTGACCAGCAGTTGCCACTTCATGGTGATGGGCTTCAACAACTTGGCCCATTTCTTCTAAAACTAGGCACGTAGCCGAACGCCAATCTTGAAAATCATCCACAGGTGCAACCGGGAAGTAACCGCCTTTAACACCTGGACGGTGGCCTGTGTTGCCATCTGCATATTCTTTATCAGAGTTCCAAGCTGCTTGCTTAGAATCAATTTTATACATCGAACCTGACATGTCAGATTTATATTTAACATCGTCAAATACGAAAAACTCTGGCTCTGGACCAAATAAAACCGTGTCAGCAATACCCGTAGAGCGCATGTACTCTTCAGCGCGCTTGGCAACTGAACGTGGGTCTCGTTCATAACCTTGTAGTGTAGAAGGCTCAACCACATCACAACGAACGATTAGCGTTGTTTCTTCTGTGAAAGGGTCAAGTTTAATTGAATCTGCATCGGGTAATAGCACCATGTCTGACTCATTGATGCCTTTCCAGCCCGCAATTGAAGAACCGTCGAACATTTTTCCATCTTCAAAAAAGTCTTCATCAATTTGATGATGAGGAATAGAAACATGTTGTTCTTTACCTTTTGTGTCAGTAAAGCGTAAATCAATGAACTTAACGTCATTTTCTTTAATAAAATCTAAAACCGATTGTGACATGTGTCCTCCAACTATTGGGTTTTATTATTGCTGCTTAGATACTTTAAATACTAACAAGCTTATTTTATGCCACTATTATAATCTATTGTTTTTTATGTAAAAATATATAAAAAATATAAAGGTGAGATAGGTTAAGCACTATTTTGGTGCGTAATAATTCCAAAAAGGTGCAACATTTACAGAGTCATAATTGCTTGCAAATTAATCACCTTAGACTAACACAAAGAAAATGCAAAATACGCAGTAAAGTCGCTTTAAATTAACTCAAAACCACCTTTTGAGAAAAATTTATAAAAATTAATCATCAAAATTAATTATTTTAAAACAAAGGGTTAATTATTTTATTGCGAAAGTTTGAAATTTTATTTTGGATAAACTTTCATCCATTGCATTTATAGGGGATAATATGCGCCCTTTTAAATCCTATGCTGGGACATCTCGTGAAAGCGCAGGTGAGAACGTATAGCCCCTGCAGGATCAATGAGATCAATTTCTCTGAGTGAACATATGAGTATCGAAAAGTTAAGAAATATAGCAATTATCGCCCACGTTGACCACGGTAAAACAACACTGGTTGATAAACTACTTGAGCAATCAGGTACATTAGAAACACGCGGCGGTAATGAAGAGCGCGTGATGGATTCAAACGACATTGAAAAAGAACGTGGTATTACTATTTTAGCGAAAAACACCGCTATATCTTGGAATGATTACCATATCAATATCGTAGATACTCCTGGACACGCCGACTTCGGTGGTGAAGTTGAACGCGTACTTTCGATGGCTGACTCAGTACTACTACTTGTTGACGCTCAAGAAGGCCCAATGCCACAAACGCGTTTCGTAACGCAAAAGGCATTCGCGCAAGGCTTAAAGCCAATCGTTGTTATCAATAAAATTGATAAGCCAGGTGCTCGCCCTGATTGGGTTATGGATCAAATCTTTGATTTATTCGACAACCTAGGCGCAACTGATGAGCAGTTAGATTTTAAAGTAATCTACGCATCAGCAATCAATGGTTGGGCTACATTAGATTTAGACGAAGCATCAGATAACATGGAACCTATGTTCAAGATGATCGTTGACGAAGTATCACCACCGGATGCAGATCCTGAAGGTGACTTCCAAATGCAGATTTCACAGCTTGATTACAACTCTTATAAGGGTGTAATTGGTATTGGTCGTATTAAACGTGGTTCTGTTGCACCTAACCAACAAGTTACGGTTATCAGTGCAGACGGCACAACTCGTAACGGTAAGATTGGTTCAGTACAAAGCTACTTAGGCCTTGAACGTATTGAAACTGATAAAGCTTACGCTGGTAACATCGTAACAGTAACAGGTTTAGGCGAGCTTAAGATTTCAGATACGCTTTGTTGTCCAAACAACGTTGAAGCATTGCCACCACTAAGTGTTGATGAGCCAACAGTAACAATGACGTTCTCTGTAAACAACTCTCCTTTCTGTGGTAAAGAAGGTAAGTTTGTAACATCACGTAATATTCGTGAGCGTTTAGACAAAGAATTAGTACACAACGTAGCACTTCGTGTTGCAGATACAGATAACCCAGATAGCTTCCGTGTATCGGGTCGTGGTGAATTACACCTAGGTATCTTAATCGAGAACATGCGTCGTGAAGGTTACGAATTAGCGGTATCTCGTCCAGAAGTTATCTTACGTACTGTTGATGGCGTATTAGAAGAACCGTATGAAACACTAACAATTGACTGTCAAGAAGAGCACCAGGGTTCTATCATGGAACAAATTGGTCTTCGTAAGGGTGAGCTTACTGATATGGCCCCAGATGGTAAAGGCCGTATGCGTTTGGACTTTATGATCCCAAGCCGTGGTTTAATCGGTTTCCAAACTGAGTTCATGACGTTAACATCGGGTTCTGGTTTACTTTACCATACGTTCGATCACTACGGTCCGCACAAAGGTGGCGAGCTAGGTGTTCGTAAGAACGGTGTAATGATTGCAAATGCAACAGGTAAAGCACTAACTAACGCATTATTTAACTTACAAGAGCGCGGCCGTTTATTCATCGGTCACGGTGTTGAAGTATACGAAGGTATGGTTATCGGTATTCATAGCCGTGATAACGACCTTACAGTTAACGCACTTAAAGGTAAGCAACTTACAAACGTTCGTGCATCTGGTACAGATGAAGCACAATCTCTAGTTCCACCTCTAGATTATACACTTGAGCAAGCGCTTGAGTTTATCGATGATGATGAGCTAGTTGAAGTTACACCTGAGAACATTCGTATCCGTAAGCGTCACTTAACTGAAAGTGAGCGTAAACGTGCGGGTCGTGCTCCTAAGTCATAATCTATTAATTTAGAATCATGATTTTAAAAGCCGCTGTATTGCAAAATACAGCGGCTTTTTTGTGGGTGAAAACAAGCGCTATTATCTTTAATTCGTCAGCTGTCAGATTAGAACAGTGCCATTGAATCGCTTGGTATTAATATGGCTATTAAGTGAAAGCCGCTAGACTTTATAAACCATGCAACATAGTGTTTTTCCTCTAAAAGCGCTGCGCCTCTTATCCTCTTTGTGAGTAATTCACTTAAAAATGTTTGCACAAAGAGAAGGGAATGAAAAGTAAAAGAGGAAGGGCTTAAAGCAGACGATAATGAAAAGCAGCTGTTTTTGTTGGTAGGGTGTGTTTTCGTTGGGTTTCGCTTCGCTCAACCCAACCTAAACGCTAACTTACATCACTTTATTGGTAGTAAAGTGATTTTTCCAAACACATCAGCATCTATATAGCCAAGGTTGCGACTGCCGTTAACAGGCTGTACTTCATGTGAGCCCATAAAGTGTTCACGTACTTCGCTACCATCGTTATCGCAGTAGGCGAGCATAAAACCAATAACGTGTTTTTCAGTTAATTTAAGCGGTGTATTTTTTGCGCCTTGTTGGAAATCGTTTGGGTAGAGTTTTATCGCCACTTCCCACGTGATGTTATAGGGCGCAGTGGTATTGCGTTTCCAGTTACTAACTAAGTGGTCGGTATATAAATGCGCTTTTTTATCAGGCCCATAATCGGCAGCTTGGTTATCAAGGCCAATATGATAAGCAAATGCTGTATGGTTAAATTGGTGATTACCGCCAGATGCGTCACTATCAATAAAAACTTCGAGGGCATCATCATCCCAATATTTCACCGTTGGATCTGGGTGCGTATCAATTAGTACATCATCAGCAATATCGGCTTGCAAGTATAGATAATCTTCATCCCACAGTAATTTGTAGCGACCTTTAAAATCCTTGTCTGAGTCTGGTAGGGTGCCGTCCATTAAGTATGGCATATTATGCCAAGTGGCTTTGTCCCATGCACTTTCAGAAACCCCATCAATAGTGATAGCTGTTGGTGTATGACTAACGTCAATAGCCATGAGTGGCTGGGTAAAAAGTAAGCTAAAAGCGAGTAGTGTTTTTTTCATTAATCATCTCATCAATTAAGGATGATTTAGCTTGGCTTAAATAGCAATCAAAAACAATCTCGTAGTCTATTTTTATACTAACTGATTGTGCCTGCTATGCTGTCTTTTAATGCCAGCATTAATAAATGCGCACTTTCTCCAGACATTTTAAAAGGATTAAAATCAATGGAGCCTGAAAACTTGAGATTCAGTGATTCGGTTAGCTTAGATTGCGGTACATAGCCCATTGACCATGTTTCAAACTCTCTTTCAGGAATTTGGGTATAGTTGAGCATAATTACATTGTGGTGACGTTTATCGTTTAATATTTGTTGGTAGGTATTATTTACAGCCGTTCTAGAGCCTTCCAGGCACTGTAAAAAGTACTCATTACTAAAACATAACATGCCGGTAACGTTTGTTTTTACATTATAGGTTCGAGCGCTTTGTAAAATATTTTTCTATATCTTTAGGCCCAAAACCACTACTAATTTTGCTGGCGTAAATGAGTCGCACAAGAAACATAAAACCTCCTCACTGTTTAGTTAATTAAACATAGTTCAGCAGAGAAGTTATTACTAATTTTGTAAATGACTGATTAAAGTTTAATACTCTCACCTTCATTTAAAATATGCAGGGGTATTTTCGAGTCCATCTTTTTGTGCATATACAATAAACGCAGTAAAGCTGAATGACTCGTGCGATCGCCCATTTTCCATGATGAGTTACCGTATCCCCAAGGTATCATTATTTTACAGTTTAGCTCTTGTGCTGCTGTTAGAGCGTCTTCTGGGGTTGTATGAACGTAACGATACCATTTAGGGTTATCTTCGCTATAGTAAGACGCTATCGGCATTAAGCACACATCAATATCACCGTATTTTTGCTGTATATCGCTGAAATGTTTTGAGTAGCCAGTGTCGCCTGCAAAAAATAAGGTGCTGCCATTTTGTTCAAGTAGCCAGCCATTCCATAGGTCTTTATCGTTGTCTTCATAAATAAAGGGTACTAATACACGGCTGCTAAAGTGATGAGCAGGCAAGGCATGGATAGCTAAATCGCCAATATTTGTTTTTGCATACCACGCCATTTCACTAATATTAAACCCGCCTGTAGGGAAGTTGTCGGCCATGCCTAGTGGTGTTAAGTAGCGGGGTTTATTACCGATCTCTTCTATATCTGCTTTATTAAAGTGATCGTAATGAATATGCGAGTACATCACAGCGTCTAAGTTTTTCAGTTCACTATCTGTGAGCCAATCGCCGGGCTGTCGGTAAAACCCAGAGGCTAGTCTAAATGCTAAATCTACAGGTGAGTCAAACTGCTCTTTTACAGGATCAAGTAACACTTGCTGTCCGTTAGGCGTGCGGATCATAAACCCAGCATGCCCCAGCCAGCGTAAGCTAAAGCCTGTATTTAAATTCATAGGCTGTTGCTCACCAATAAATTGGCAGTTTTCGCTGTCTTTTTCGCATTGTAATTTAGGGCTAGTTGGGTAGCAGTTGCTTTTACAGGTAGTCGGGTAAGTTTTTTTACCCGGGTAGAGATTATGAAACCGTCCTTCTCGCTCGCCATTTTGATGTAGCGGGGTAATGGTTTGCTCCCCTGCAATAACTTCAACATGGTTAGCTGTTTGGCAGGCGCTTAGCATTGTGCATGCAAGTATTAGGGTAATGGCTTTGAACTTCATTTTACTGTTCTAATTATTATTATTTTGTAAAAGTATAACAACAATAGCGGATTATCGAAGAGCTTAAAGGTAACAAAAAGTAACAATAAAAAAGCCTACAATTTAGTAGGCTTAGTAAACGAGTTTATAGTAATTAGCCTGTGGTATTCATTTGCTCAATAAATTTATTTGAGTCTTCAATCGACTTATTCATGTCATTCATGAGTAACTGAATATCACGCTTTAAGTTAGTAAACTCGCCTTTTATAGCGGCTACCGCTTGTGCGTTTAAGTTATGTTTTAAGTAAAGCACGTTATCTTGTAAAGACGATAATACTGGCTCCATTTTGCTCTCAGCGCTGCGCATTGAGCGAAGTAATTGGCTAAACTGGCGCTGAGTTGCAGCTAGTTTTTTACTGCTTTGACGCTTAAGTGAGGCGCTTTTGTATTGCTCTAGCTCATCGCTCCACTCATCAAACAACGCATCGGCAACATCTTCTACTTTATTTATGTTATTTGATACTTCGTTTGCCGCCGCTAAGCTCGACTCGTAATCGTCATTAAGTTGATTGTAAGCATCTTGCAACTCACCGCCATCGAAATTAATTAAGGTAGTTAGGCGCTCGAGTGCTGATTGAAATTCTTCTTGCGACTCTTGTTGTGAGTCTTTCGTTTCTTCAACGCGATCAATAAGAATGTCACGTTTATGAACACCTACTTTTTCCATTGCCGAATAATAAGCCGACTGACAACCTGAAAGCATCAGCATTAACGAGAGTATGGCTGTCCCTAATAATGTTTGTTTTTTCATCTGAATTCCTATTTACGAGTGTTAATGCTGTAAATTATGGCCTTGATTGTTATTATAATCAAAAGCCCACTAACAAAGTTAATTGTATGAATGATAAGCTCTCCCATTATAAACAGCAAGTTAAGATGTTTCTAAAACAGCAACCAGGCTGGTGGATGCAATATTTCAATCGCTGTATAGACGATCAAATAACCATTAATGCAGGGTATTTAGCATACGTTACCTTGTTGTCATTGGTTCCGCTGATAGCGGTGGGTGTGGCAATCTTCTCTGCTTTTCCTGGGTTTGAATCGACCCGTTTAGCCATTGAAAGTTTTTTATTTACTAACTTTGTGCCGACTTCTTCCGATGTTATTAAAGAACATATTAGCTCGTTTGCTGGTAATGCTAATCAAATGACGGCGGTAGGTATTGGCTTTTTGGCAGCCATTGCTTTGCTACTTATTCGTAATGTAGATGCCACGCTAAACCGTATTTGGCGAGTAAAGAAAAAACGCCCAATGATGATATCCTTTGCTGTGTATTGGATGGTACTGAGCTTGGGACCTGTACTACTGGGTGCGAGTATTGGTGTCACCTCTTATATTGTGTCGTTAGTGTCGTTTGCTGATCAGGGGATCCCTGGGTTTAGTGGTTTTTTATTAAAACTACTCCCTTATGCTATTTCTATGGCTGGTTTTATCATGCTGTATACCTTAGTGCCGAATACGCGGGTTTCATTTAGGGCTGCTATTCCAGGTGCACTGTTTGCTGCAATGTTATTTGAGTTAACCAAAAAAGGCTTTGCTTTGTACATTAGCCATTTTCCATCATACGAAGTGATTTATGGTGCGGTAGCAACCATTCCTATTTTGTTTGTATGGGTATACTTGTCGTGGGTAGTAGTGCTACTAGGTGCTGAATTTACTGTGTGTATTAACATGCAACATTACAATAAAAAAGAGCAACGAGCAGAGGATAGTGAATAAATGCAAGGACTAATTCAACGGGTAACACACGCCAACGTAGCAATAGAAAAACAGATTGTTGGTGAAATTAAACAAGGCATTGTATTATTGCTGGGGGTGGAAAAAGAAGATGATGAAAGCAGCGCTGATAAACTATTACACAAAGTCACCAATTACCGTATTTTTAATGACGAAAACGATAAAATGAATCTCAGCCTTAAAGACATACAAGGCGAACTGTTAGTCGTATCGCAATTTACGCTCGCAGCCAATACAAAAAAAGGCATGCGGCCTAGCTTTTCATCGGCAGCTACACCAGACCAAGCGCAAGCGCTATATAATTACTTTGTAGAGCAGGCTAAATTACTCGGTATTAAGGTCGCGACCGGTGAATTTGCAGCCGATATGCAGGTGAGTTTATGTAACGATGGGCCGGTTACCTTTAATTTAACCGCTTAACGTGCTTTTTTTACAATCACAATATGATTCACAAATCCGGTGATCTTTTTAATACTAACTGCTTCCCCAAACACGCGCTTAAGCACAAGTTGTAGCTGTGTAAGTTGGGAGCTATGTTGCGATAAAAAGTTAATAAATAAGATGCCCCGCTGAGCAAGCGCATCATAAATTGTTTGATAAAAACATAAATCAAATAAGAATCTAGGGGCGTCTAATTCACTAAATAAATCTAAAATGACCCAGTCCATATGCTCTGCTGATTTTAAAATTGTTTGCGCATCCTCGCAATGAATCTGTTGTTGTTCACTGGGGGCAAAAAATTGTTGATAACAGTCAATAATATGGGGGCTTTTCTCTACTGAAGTAACCTGCACTTGAGGATACTGTTCTAATAAGTAATTACGAATGGCACCGCCACCTAACCCCAGTTCGAGTACTTTTTTAGGCGCAGGTAGCTGTTGCCAAGCCGTTGCTAAATAAGCAAGGTGTGGAAACAGTAATGCATGTGGTTTTGCTTTTAAAATAACAGACTGCAACGTGTTATTAATGAGTAGCCAGCGAAGTTGTTGATACTCTCTTACTTGTATGTGCTCACCATGCTGATTATGCCAATAAAGTAACTGGCCTAGCGATGAACTATGCTCAATAAAATGTTGGCTGATCAGGCCACTACTGCAATGGATATATTTATTCATGCTATTGAGCATAAACCAGCAGAGGTAAATCGCAACGGCTTTTGTCATTAATTTTTTACAGCTGTTTTCTCAGCACCAAAGTCTTATTTGCAGTTTTATCCAGATCGAGTATGGTGTTTTTCACAAAATGCACAGCGTAATATTTTACATTTTTAATTTATGGAGTATGTATGTTTCAAGTGAGCACCCCACAAAGTAGTGAAGACTGGCAAGCCTATTACCAATTACGCTGGCAGGTTTTACGTGCCCCATGGGGCGAACCTCGGGGCTCTGAGCAAGACGATTTAGAGCAAGAGGCTGAGCATCGCTTCATTAAAAATAAAGCGGGTGAAGTATTGGGTGTGGCTCGTTTGCACTTTAATAATCAGCAACAAGCTCAAGTACGTTATATGGCGGTTGCAGAGGGTAACCGTAATCAACATATTGGTAGTCGTTTATTGCACGAGCTAGAAAAAATAGCCTGGACGCAAGATGCTGATGAGCTAGTGTTATTTGCCCGTGAGCGCGCATTAGAGTTTTATAAGCGCCATGGCTATGAGCTAAAAGAAAAAGCACATTTAGCTTACGATGATGTACAGCACTTTAAAATGATTAAACAAAAACCGTCTGAGCCTGGCTGGTTCCGTCATCCTAATTGGACTCAAGTACTGCAAAACACGTGGCGTGAATCTATTCCCATTAGCGATGCAATGGGAATTAAAGTTGAAAGCTATACCGATTGGCAATTTACTACTCGTGCTGATTTAGATGCTAACTTAAACTTACATAACACAATGTTTGCGGGCTCAATTTATAGCTTGGCAACATTAACAGGCTGGGGCGCAACCTATTTAGCGCTTAAAGAGGTTGGGCTTGAAGGTAATATCGTACTCGCTGATGCCAGCATTAGGTATTTAAAGCCGCTTAATAATGATCCGCGTGGCAGTGTTGATTTAAGTGGTTGTAAAGGTAAGTTGAGCGAGCTTGAGAGTGAAGGCAAAGCTGGTTATTTAGTGCCTGTAGAGATTTATGATGGCGAAACACTTGTCGCTGAATTTGAAGGTGCGTTTAAAATTATTAAATCGTAAAAAGTAGTAGGCCAAGCATATTGCTTGGCCTTAATTTGATTAGAGTAAGTCGGTTAACAATATACCCACACCAATACGCTCTACGTGATTATTATAGTCAATCAAACTCTCGCCGTAGCCATTAAAGTATTGTGCATAGCCACGAAGTCGGCCCCAAAGAGGGAAGGACCAGTCAAGTTGAATTGCGCCGCGATTATCTGAATTTAGATTATTACGACTCATAAAACTAAATTCATTATCTTTATACCTGTATGCGCCAGAAAATTCGAAGTAGCCCATATATTTGTAAATGTCAGGGTTATCATCACCTTTTGCATCTAATATATCGTCTTTTTCACTTTCAGGAATACGATACCAAGGCTTAAAGCTGAAGACGAAACCATCATTTTCCCAAATAAAATTAGCATAAATGCGATTCCATGAACGTGAGTTTGGTTGACTGCGACCATTTGACTGATGTGATGCACCAATCGTAATAGCCATTTCATCGCCCCAAGGTACATTTTCAGGGTCTAAATAGTTTACCCAAAATATTTCCGGCTCATAGTTTGTCTCACGAAATGGAGATGAGATGTCGCGGTTATAAAGCTGCCAAAATGACGTCATGGTAAAGCCAAAATACACGGCTTGATCGTCATCAGAAAAATTATCATAAAGCGGTACTTTGATTGACAGTTGAAATTTTGCTTCAGTGTTATCTAATCGCTCACTTTCAGGTTTGTCGCTAATTTCATCAAAGTTGTTAGATGGACGGGCGTTTGGATTAGATACATAAGACAGTGGCAAAATGTAATTGCGTTTATGCGGGGTGATCACATTGCGGTTTTTTTTACTGACTTCCTCACGGGCTTTACGTTTATCAAGCGCGGTAATTTGCTTGCTCTCTTCGAGTGCTGAGCATTTATTGCGCAATTTCGCTAGAGTCATCTCGCCTGAACCGCCAATCGCCTCATTCAAAATACATTGTTTTACCAGCTCAAGATCATTGTCTTGCTCATTGGTTTTTTTGGTTGCCTCAGGTTGCGCGAATGCGGTGCTTGATAATAAAGCAGTTAATAGAATCCCATAGTGCCAAGTCATTATTATTCCTTTGATAAAACCGAATAAAGAATTGCTTCATGTTTTTTAATTCGTTTATTAAATCGGTAATGTAGTTATTTTCTAAACTATAAAATAGTTGAAAAAAATTATGTAGTATATGTACTCAACGCTGATTGTAACTCAATAGTAGTGAATTGTTACTGAACTTACGTGATTGTGGCGCTTTTTGATCATAAATACAAAGAAAAAGCGGCCTAGGCCGCTTGTTCAATGCAATATCACCTCATTTAGCTGATATTGCTCTCACGCAATGAGAAGGGATGAGCTTAGAGCTCAAATACGTTGGTAAAGAATTTGTAGAGCTCGGTACCTTGGTTCACACTTGCTGAGGCAAAATGCAAAATAGCAATTGCATCGCAATCAAGCGTTAGTGTTTGCAAAGGTTGTTCACTTAAATAGCGCTCCATTCGCAGTACTTTAGCAATGGGTTCACCGGCTTTAATATGGCCGCCCAGTGGCGCAATATATTCAACCATGCCACCCATAGGTGCATAGTAAGCAAGGTAATCATTTAAATTACAGCCGTAGCGCTTCATTACTTTTGGCTGATACGGTGCATCGATAAACACTTGCTTATGATTTAGGTAACTCAAAATGCTGTTTGCGTCATCCAGGGCTGCGCTTAAATCTATTTTTTCTTGGCTTCCCAGCTCTACCGTAAAGGCTTCAACTTGTACGTTAAAATTTCGGCCTTGCTGAGCAAGTTGCTCGCTAAGTTGCCACCATGGACAAAAGCTCGCTTCATCCATTGCGCCATCAAAGTCATTAGGGATCACTAGCACATGGGGAATATTAAAGTAACGGGCACTTTCTGTGGCATATTCAGGACAATATAAGTGCTGACTAGAAATAGGGCCAGTGTGTAAATCTAAAACAATATCAGCTTGATGCGCTAGTCTTTGTAAGTTTAGCGCTATGCGTTTACCCGTTGTTAAACGATAGTCTGGGCCATTAAGTTGCTGCTCAACATCATTAATTAACGCGGTTTTAAACGCTGTTCTTAGAGCGGTATCGTCAGCGTCGTAGTATTGCTTTGCAAACTGTGATGCAAGTTGATTATTACAGTGATACATACGATTCCAATTAGTCCCCGTAATAGGGTCGAATCGGCCAAGCGTAAATTCGCCCGATTTTTGATTACAGCCAATGGGGTTAGCGTAGGGAACTAAGGTAATATCACCTTTTAAATTAAGGTTTTTTAGCTGTTCAAGTAGCTGATAAATAACCGCGTTACCTTGTACTTCGGCGCCATGCATATTAGCTTGTATATACACACCTGGGCCTGTGCCATCGCCCTTTAAACGATAGACAGGAATGGTCAGTGGTAGGCCATTTGCCACTTCACCAACTACAATATTTTCCTGGCTTATAGCTGTGGTGTTATTCATTTTTATTACCTCAAGTAGTGGCTTGCATCTTCTGCTTGGCGAATACAGTTGATTTCGCCATGGTGTATAACATATTCACCGGCCAGTTCATGGCACAAAAAGTACGGCATACTTTCGGTAAAACCATAAGCACCGCATTGACTAAACACCAGCCAGTCATGTTCATTTAAATCGCTCGGTAATTGGTGCTCCCCTAAGCAATCCAGCGCTGTACATAAAGGTCCGTATAGGCTCATTGCTTGGTTTGCTGCGTTTGAATCACGTAATAAACGCGCAGGAAAGTCTTGATTAGTAACCGCAGGGCGCAATAAGTGATTAATACCGCCGCTCATAATTACCTGCTGTTGGCCGTAGTTTAATTTGCGCTCAACCACCGGTGTGGCGTAGTGGCCGCATTCGCCTACAGCATAGCGACCTAGTTCCATCCACAGCTCTTTAACATCCGCATCGCGTTTAATCTTTGCAAGGGCTGCTATTAATGCATCCCAGCTTAAAGTCGGGTCATTAAGGGTGTAAGGAATACCTAAACCACCACCTAAATCTAAAATATTCAGGTTTATATTTAAGTTATTAGCAAGGACTGTAAGTGGTGCAATCATTTGCGACCACAGATCTGCAAGTTTGTCGCTGCTGAGCATGTTACCCCACTGAAAAATATGTAGGCCATCAAAGCTCAATGCTGTGTAGTCTTTAGTATTTAGCGATTGCCATTCATCGTAGCCAAGCCCAAATGGGGTAAGGCTGTCGCCACCTAGTGGGTTTTTATCACCCTCGGGCCAGCGTAATTGAACACGCAGCAAAACCTGTAACTGACACTGCTGGGCAGTCGCTTGTTCGTTTAACCAACGCACCTGATTAAGACTTTCTGCCACAAAGGTGCGTACGCCACGTGCAATAAAATGTTTAATTTGTTTTGGGCTTTTAGCAGGGCCCGTGTTGAGCACGCGCTCGCTGTTAATTCCTTGGGCAAGTACTTGCTCAAGCTCGCCTTTACTGGCGACATCAAAGTTAAAACCAGCGCTATCTAAGCGTTGGATCACGCTAGATAACGGGTTCGCTTTAACCGCATACCAAAGTTTTACCTCGGTTTGTGCTACTAAACGCGTTAAATGTGTGTTCAATGAATCAAGATCATAAACAAAAAAGGGCGTATCAAGTTGGCTTGCTAGCTTATCAATAGCGCTTTTAACGGGCGTGCTCAAAAAGGTCATTAACGTAAAACCTCTTCAAGCAATAATGACGCGTCACTTTGCTCGTCCCGGTATTTAACAATTAAGGCACACGACATACTCAAGCCTTGAGCACGGGCCCAGTCGTTTGACGCAGGGCGAGAACCCGGGATCACAATCGCGTATTCAGGGATTGCTTCGCCTTTATCAAGCTGACGCTCATTAACGCAGTCATAAACAGGGATGGTTGCAGATAAGCGAACACCTGGAGCAAGTACCGCGCCTTTTTTAACTACCACGCCTTCAACAATCACACAGCCTGCACCAATGAATGCATCGTCTTCTATGACCACAGGGCTTGCGCCAATGGGCTCAAGTACCCCGCCTAATTGTACCGCGGCGCTCAAATGAACATTTTTACCCACTTGCGCACATGAGCCAACCAATGCGTGGCTATCTACCATAGTCCCCTCGTCAATAAAGGCGCCAATATTTACGTACGCAGGTGGCATAATAATAGTGCCTTTGGCAACATGTGCACCACGGCGCACACTTGAACCACCTGGCACCATGCGAACGCCTGCTGTGGCTTCAAAGCATTGCGGCGCTAGATTATGTTTATCTACAAAGCCACCAGGAAACTCCATGTTAGTGCCGTTTTTAAATGCCTCTAAAATGCCTTGCTTTACTTCTACGTTAGCGTGCCATTGGCCGTTTTCGTCTTGTGTTGCTGCGCGAACTGCGCCCGTTTCTAAATTATTTAATAGTTCTAACCAGCTCATTATAAAAACCTGTATTTAATGCCAAGATAAAATGGTGTTGTTTGCCGATGAAATGTCATCTGTGTGTGTCAGCTCAAGGTGTGTTAAAGGTGGACGTAAATGCGGACTGCTAATACGCCCTTGTAAATGCATTAACACTTTGACTGGGATAGGGTTTGCTACTGAAAATAAGCTATTGATGGCGCTAGACCACTGGACAAAAAGATTAGGGTGTTGGCCGCTTAAACTGCGCTTTACAAACTCATGGGTTTGCACTGGCCATGCATTGGCTGCAACCGACACTAAACCTTTTGCACCTGCTTGGGCAAAATAAGGCATGAGGGCATCGTCACCACTAAAAATGGCTAGTTCAGGTGCTGCTTGTCGATAGGCTTCAAATTGAGAAATACAGCCACTGGCTTCTTTGAGTGCCCATAAATTTTTATGTTGTTTGAGGTTTTCAATGGTTGTAATGGGAATGCTAACCGCACTACGTCCTGGTACGTTATAAAGCATACAAGGATGAGAACTGGCATTGAGCAGGCTTTCAAACCAATGCGTTTGCCCCACTGCACCGGGTTTGGCATACAAAGGCGAGCCGAGTAAAAAACCATGGATAGGCAGCTGGTTGCAGTAATTAACCCATTCAAGCTGTTGCTTTAAGTTACTACCGCCTACCGCAACCATAAGGGGGACACTCGGTTTTAATTGGCAGACATGCTCTACGATGGCTTGCTGCTCTTTTAGGGTCAGGGCTAACCCTTCGCCAGTGCTACCAAGTAATAAAATGCCGTTGTTAGCGGCTTCTTGTTCGGCCACCAAGGTGTCTAAGGTTGCGTAATCAACTAGGCCATTTTGATCAAATGGGGTGATCAGCGCAGTCCATAAATGGAAATTGTTAATATTGAAGTTGTTGATCATCTCTCACGAACTTATAGGGCATTCGTCGAGTTATTGGCGGGTATTTAGGGTGCCTGACTCTTTGAATGTATTTATAATTCGAAGAGCGAATGGGCTTAAATAATAGGGCGCACGGCCTTATTATACTAAGACCAGAAGCTCTCCACCAAATATGTTATTGGTGACAGTCGCTAGGATTCAACCTAGTCGCCCGAAGTAATCTTTCACAAAAAAGTGTTACCTCTCGGCGTTAATTCCCCTCACGTATGCTCAATGGAGTTTGCGCTCCTAACATACGCTACCTGAATAACGCACCTCTTCCAGCCCTTTGCACTTGCTATTGAAAAATCAATCAGCAAATACAATGTAATAGGGTAAGTGTGGCGATTAAACCACTTTAGCCGTCTAGGTGTCAAGTGACTAAATACAGAATAGTTCATCGATAATAGCAACGGTTACGTATTGGCTGCTTTTCTCGTAAACTAGTTTCATGGTCGAAGTAAGGTATTAAGTAGATGGAAAAATTTAGCGATATTTATAAGCGTGCAGTGGAGCGAAAGGGCTCTGAAAAAATGCTTAAATTGTTACTCGCAAAACCTTTATCAACAAAGCAACTCGTCACATTAAGTGATGATGATTGGCTAGAAGAATTTACTCGGAAGGTTTTTCAAAGTGGCTTTTATTGGTCGGTGATCAACAGTAAGTGGGCCGGATTTAGAGAGGTTTTTTGGGACTTTAGTGTTGAAAAGCTATTGATGATGCCACCAGACATGTTAGAACAAAAAGCCAGTGACGAACGAATTGTGCGCAATTATAAAAAAGTAAAAACCATTACTGATAATGCGTATATGATCCATGAAGTTGCAGAGCAGCACGGCAGTTTTAGTCAGTTTATTGCTAACTGGCCAAGTGAAGATATTATTGGTTTGTGGGCGTATTTAAAAAAACATGGTGCAAGGCTGGGTGGTAATACTGGTCCTTATGCACTGCGTGCCTTGGGGAAAGATACTTTTTTACTTTCAAGAGATGTAGAAAGCTATTTGCGTGCCCATAGAATTATAGATGGCGGATTACAAACTAAAAAGTCACTAAGTGCGGCGCAGGCATTCTTTAATGAACTGCAGCAGCAAAGCGGCTTAAGCATGCAAGAGCTAAGCTTAATTGTCGCTTATGGTGTAGGCGACAATCGCGTAGGTATCAGCCAAAAACAATAGGATTAAACATGAAATTAGTGCCAAGGTATACCGATATTGGTGAGGGGTTTGCTATTAGCGATCATCCAGCCAAGGTGACAGCACCACAGTTATTGTTATGGAATGAGCCCTTAGCCGAACAATTTAATATACAAGTAAATGCTGATTCTCGAGCAAATATATTCAGTGGAAATGAACCTCAAGCAGTTTCTGCAGTTGCATTAGGGTATTCGGGTCATCAGTTTGGTCATTTTTCTCCACGCTTAGGAGACGGCCGAGCGCATTTACTTGGCGCGATCAGTGATGATAAAAACCAGCTTTGGGATTTGCAATTAAAAGGCGCTGGCGCTACGCCATTCTCGCGTGGTGGAGATGGGCGCTGTGCATTAGGTCCTGCTATTCGTGAGTATGTAATGAGCGAAGCAATGCATGCGCTTGGCATTCCTACTACGCGTTGTTTAGCCGTGGTTGGTAGTGGTGAAACTGTTTATCGTAACCCGCCTCAACCTGGCGCTATTGTAACGCGACTCGCGAGTAGTCATATTCGGGTGGGCTCGTTTCAATATTTAGCCACTCAAGGTGACGTTACTAGCCTAAAAAACTTAGCCGACTTAGCCATTCAAAGACACTATCCCGAGATTAACAGCACTGGCGCTCAGCGTTATTTAGATTTTTTAGCTGCAGTGATCGCCAACCAAGTCAAATTAGTCGTAAGTTGGATGAGGGTGGGGTTTATTCATGGTGTTATGAACACCGATAACACCTTAATTAGTGGTGAAACCATAGATTACGGCCCATGTGCCATGATGAACCAGTTTGATTTTGATACCGTGTTTAGTTCTATTGATAAACAAGGGCGTTATGCGTTTGGTAATCAGCCAAACATGGCAAGTTGGAACTGTGCCCGCTTAGCAGAGAGTCTAATAGCGCTGATCAGTGACGATGACGAGCAAGCGGTGGCAATGATGACGCCTTTAATTGAGGGCTTTTCAACGCAATTTAACCAACAATTTAGCGCTATGTGGGCGCAAAAGTTAGGGTTAACAGTCGCGGATGATAAAGATAATAAGTTGGTGGGAGAGTTACTAGGGTTATTAAAACAACACCAGCTTGATTATACCAATACTTTTAATGCGTTAACTGAATCGTTAACTGGACAAGCGCAAATACCATCAGCACTCGTATCGTGGGCACAGCAATGGCAAACACGCACTAACGAGCATAGTTATAATATAATGCGACAGGCAAATCCAAGTGTGATTCCCCGTAATCATATTATTGAAGATATTATTACTCAGTACACTATGCATGGGGATAGTGAGCTACTCAGTCGTTTTAGCAAAGTGATGTCGAGCCCTTACACAAGCAATATGCAAGCTACAGAGTTTCAACAGCCGCCTGAAGATGATAAGAATTATCGTACTTTTTGTGGTACTTAAGTATTGTTTGTTGCATCTTAAAATGAATATAAAAGGTCATTTTTTACTCCTGCAATGTTCATTCATAGAGTAAACTATGAACGAGTGATACCATAACTCCATAAAGGCCAGTGATCGTGTGGGGTTTAAAGCGATTGTTTGCTTTTTGAGCTAGCCTGTGTTCATCGACATTTTTTATGAGCTAGTTTTATTATCCTAGATATTGAAAAAATATATTTGCGTTAAGCATTGATTAACAAAGACTCAGTTACTATATAAGTAAGTTAGAAGAGCTAGCAATGCTTAGCTATATTTTTATTAGAAGAGCTAGCAATGCTTAGCTATATTTTTAGTTGTTAAAATGGGAAGAAAACAATGAAATTAAAATCACTTACAATGGCTATTGCGTTAGCTGCAACTAGCGCATCTACTTTCGCAGCCGAGCAAGAAGGCTTTTACATCGGTGCATTCGGCGATTATTACGATGCTTCGTGGAAAAACATGCGTGAGCAAGCTGGCCTTGACGTTAATGAGTCAACAGGCTGGGGTGCTGAATTAGGCTACCGCTTTAATGATTACTGGAGTGCGCGTTTAGAGTACGCAGACCTAGACTTTAATGCTCACGACAAAGTATTGAACAACCGCAACGATATTGACGGCGAACGTTATGGTATCGATGCACTTTACCACTTTGGTGGCGGTCCTTTCTACGGTTTATTTGGTCTGAAAGATATTGATGTTGTTGATGACAACACGTTTTTAAACGCAGGTGTAGGTTACCGACACTTTGTTACAGACAACTTTTTTGTTAATGCTGAAACCAGTGTTTACCAAGGTTTAGATAAAGGCTACACAGATGTTGGCGCTAAATTAGGTATAAACTACTTCTTTGGTCAAAAATCGGCGCCAGTAACACCGGTTGAGCCTGCACCAGAGCCAGAAATTGTTCCTGTGCCGGTAGCACTTGCTGATACAGACAAAGACAGCATCCCTGATGTAGATGATAAATGTGCCAATACACCTATGACAGATGCTGTTGGTAGCGATGGTTGTACACTTTATGAAGATACTGAAGTAACAGTAAGCTTGTTAGTAACATTCCCTAACAATGATTCTTCAGTTTCGCAGCAGTACTTAAATGATATTGACGAAGTAGCGACTTTCTTAAAAGAGTACCCAGATACAACAGTGCTTCTTGAAGGTCATACGTCTGCAGTAGGTAAAGCGTCTTACAATAAATGGTTATCTAAAAAACGTGCTGATGCAGTAGCTAAAAAGCTAATTGCTGATGGTATTGCAGAAGATCGCATTACAACGGTAGGTTTAGGTGAAGAACGCCTTAAAAATGAAGCGAATACGGCAAAAGCGCATGCTGAAAACCGCCGCGTTGAAGCACACGTAAAATCTATTAAACGTGTAAAAGTATTACGTTAATAGTCTTATTATTGAGTAAAAACCCAGCTTAGGCTGGGTTTTTTTATGGCTGCTTAATAGGTATTCATGGGAGTTGGTTTTACTTTGTTCACTATTCATATTATTAATAATCGGTATAACTAGCTGCCTAAGTGGATGGATTTTAATCTATGCATAAAAGCTTTATAATCGGCAGATAGAATACTATAAGTATTGGGTTATGGTGTGTTTAGTAAACACCACCGAATACTTTAACGTCACCAAGAGGGCAATACTGTGCTACAAGAATATCGAAAACACGTAGAAGAACGTGCCGCGTTAGGTATCGTACCAGCGCCATTAGATGCTCAGCAGACGGCTGATCTTATTGAGCTAATTAAAACGCCACCGGCAGGTGAAGAAGAGTTCATCCTAGAACTACTGATCAACCGCGTACCACCAGGTGTTGATGATGCAGCCTACATTAAAGCAGGATTTTTAGCGGCTGTTGCTAAAGGTGAAGCTGTTTCTCCGTTGATTTCTAAAGAAAAAGCAGCTGAGTTACTAGGTACTATGCTCGGTGGCTACAATATTGCGCCAATGGTTGAACTACTTGATGACGAAGCGTTAGCGCCAATTGTAGTAAAAGGCCTTTCGAACACATTATTAATGTTTGATGCGTTCTACGATGTAGAAGAAAAAGCAAAAGCAGGTAATGCATACGCCAAGCAAATTATAGAGTCTTGGGCTGCGGCAGAATGGTTTATCAATAAGCCAGCCGTTGCTGAAAAAATCTCTGTTACGGTATTTAAAGTCACTGGCGAGACAAACACCGATGATTTATCACCAGCACCAGATGCATGGTCACGTCCTGATATTCCGCTTCATGCATTAGCCATGCTTAAAAATGAGCGTGATGGTATTAACCCTGACAAAGACGGTGAAGTAGGTCCAATCACTCAGCTTGAAGAATTAAAAACTAAAGGCTTACCACTTGCTTACGTAGGTGACGTTGTTGGTACAGGCTCTTCGCGTAAGTCTGCAACAAACTCTGTGCTTTGGTTTATGGGGGATGATATCCCATTCGTACCAAACAAGCGCGTGGGTGGTGTATGTTTAGGTAACAAGATTGCGCCTATTTTTTTCAATACAATGGAAGACTCGGGTGCGTTACCAATCGAATTAAATGTTGATGAATTCAACATGGGTGACCAAATCGACATCTACCCTTATGAAGGTGTTGTGAAACGTCATGGTACTGATGATGTGATCTCTACATTTGAACTTAAATCAGAGGTAATTTTAGACGAAGTTCGTGCTGGTGGTCGTATTCCATTGATCATTGGTCGTGGTCTTACAGACAAAGCACGTACATCATTAGGTTTAGGCGCAACTGACGTATTTAAAGTACCAGCAGTGACTGAAGTATCAGACAAAGGCTTTACGCTTGCGCAAAAAATGGTTGGTAAAGCATGTAACGTTGCCGGTATTCGCCCAGGCCAATACTGTGAACCTAAAATGACCACGGTTGGCTCGCAAGATACAACAGGTCCTATGACGCGTGATGAGCTTAAAGACTTAGCCTGTTTAGGTTTCTCTGCAGATTTAACAATGCAGTCTTTTTGTCATACATCCGCTTACCCTAAGCCAATCGATGTAAACACGCACCATACGCTTCCTGATTTTATTATGAATCGTGGCGGTGTATCGCTTCGCCCTGGTGACGGTGTAATTCACTCATGGTTAAACCGTATGTTATTACCAGATACCGTAGGTACGGGTGGTGATTCACATACACGTTTCCCATTAGGTATTTCATTCCCAGCAGGTTCGGGGGCGGTAGCGTTCGCAGCTGCAACGGGTGTAATGCCACTAGATATGCCTGAATCAATTTTGGTTCGTTTTAAAGGTGAAATGCAACCGGGTATCACTTTACGTGACCTTGTACATGCTATCCCTTACTTCGGTATTAAAGAAGGCCTATTAACGGTTGAGAAGAAAGGTAAAATCAACGAATTCTCTGGTCGCATACTAGAAATTGAAGGGGTTGAGCACTTAACGGTTGAGCAAGCGTTTGAGCTATCCGATGCATCTGCAGAGCGTTCAGCTGCTGGCTGTACTGTTAAGCTTTCTAAAGAGTCTATCAGCGAATACCTTGAGTCTAATATTGTTATGCTTAAGTGGATGATTTCTGAAGGTTACGGCGATGTACGTACGATTGAACGTCGTGTTACTGCAATGCAAGACTGGTTAGCAAACCCAGAACTAATGGAAGCGGATAAAGACGCAGAGTACAAACACGTACTTGAAATCGACCTTGCTGAGATTAAAGAGCCAGTACTGTGTGCGCCAAATGATCCTGATGATGCACGCCTACTTTCTGATGTGACAGGCGAAAAAATAGATGAAGTATTTATCGGTTCTTGTATGACTAATATTGGTCACTTCCGTGCTGCAGGTAAATTACTCGATGGCTTTAAAGGGCGTATCCCAACACAGCTTTGGGTTGCTCCACCAACGAAAATGGATAAAGACCAACTTACAGACGAAGGTTACTACGGTATTTTTGGTCGTGTTGGTGCACGTATTGAAACGCCAGGGTGTTCTCTGTGTATGGGTAACCAAGCACGTGTTGCGGACAAAGCAACGGTTGTGTCTACTTCTACACGTAACTTCCCTAACCGTTTAGGTACAGGGGCAAACGTATTCTTAGCATCAGCAGAGCTGGCAGCAGTAGCAGCAATTTTAGGCAAATTACCTACACCTACTGAGTACCAAGAATACGCAGCGAAGATCAATGCAACGGCAGCAGATACCTACCGTTACTTGAACTTTCACCGTATGCCTCAGTACACTAAAAAGGCAGACAACGTAATTATTCAGCAAGCTGTATAATTTATAGAGTGTGTTTAAAAAAACCCGCTTTGGCGGGTTTTTTATTGTCCAAATAAAATATTAGATAGTTAATGCTTCATTTGCTGCATGATTGTATTAATTTTCGTTAAAGGTCGTCATTGATATGGTTAATAAAGCAAAAAATCCTCTCTACATGCATTAAAATCCTCGGCAATATTATCATTATTATAAGCAGGATTTTATGACTACATTAAACAACCAGAACCTTCTGCAACTTCGTTTTATTAACCAAGCAAATATTGATTTGGTTAAGCCTTCTTTTGATAACCTACCTGCAAATCCGTATGCAGATGGTGAATTTCGTAAGCGTCGTTACTCGGTAATTAAATTTCAAAATGGTGAGCTAAAACTTCAAGCTGCCAAAGCGTTTGTTCAAGACGATTCTATTAATACCTTTCAGGGTAATGTTGAGCGTACTTATGAAAACTTAGAGCAGAGCTTACTTGAGTCTCAAGGTATGAAAAGCATTGTAAGTGAGTTTTGTGAGCTTACCGGCATTGATGAAGACCGTGATATTGAAATACATCAATTTAGAATGCTTGCCATTGATAGCGATACGCCTGCAGCCCCAGAAGGTGTGCATCAAGATGGGTTTGAGCATGTTTGTGTATGTGGTGTTTCACACGAAAACCTTGAGGGCGGCGAACTGCTAGTATACGAAAACAAGCAAGCTGAACCGTGTTTTAAAATGGAAATTAAAGACGGTATGTTTGCACTAATTAATGACCGTCAGGTATGGCATAACGCCACGCCAATGAACAAAATTGATGCTAACAAACCAGGTTACCTGGATTGCTTTGTACTAACTGCTTAAGAGAAATAAAATGAATTTAATGCAATTGCGCGCGCAATTTCCTGCTTTAATGCAAACCGTTGATGGTAAGTCACCAATATTTTTAGATGGCCCAGGCGGCTCTCAAGTGCCGCAGTCTGTATTAAATGCAATGACTGCTTATTTAGGGTACTACAACTCAAACTTAGGCGGTGCGTTTTTTTCAAGTGATAAAACGGTTGAGCTGATGGCGAATGCGCGTCAAGCCGCGGCTGATTTGTTAAATGCGCCCAGTGCACAAAATATTGTGTTTGGCCCTAACATGACTAGCCTGACCTTTAGCTTTAGCCGTGCTATTTCACGCGATTGGCAAGCCGGTGATGAGATTATTGTGACCAATGCTGATCATTTTTCAAATGTGTCGTCATGGCAGCAAGCCGCAGAAGATAAAGGCGCTAAGGTTCAAACCGCTTTAATTAACGAGGCTGATTGCAGCTTAGATATGGCGCATTTTGAAAGCCTATTAAACAGTAATACTAAATTAGTTGCCGTTACGTATGCCTCAAACACCACGGGATCTATTAACGACATTAAACGTATTATAGAGCTTGCTCATAATGTGGATGCGTTGGTGTATGTTGATGCGGTGCATTATGCGCCACATGAACTGATTGATGTACAAGCGTTAGGTTGCGACTTTTTAGCTTGTTCTGCATATAAGTTTTTTGGCCCGCACTTAGGCATGGTTTATGGTAAAACTGAGCACTTAGAAGGGTTTACACCTTATAAAGTAGAGCCAGCAAAAGATGTTGCACCAGGTCGTTGGGAAACCGGCACGCAAAGTTTTGAGGCACTTGCAGGCTTTATTGCGGCGGTTGATTACATAGCGGCGATTAGCAAACTTGATGACAGTCACTCACGCCGAGAAAAATTACGTGTTGCGTTTGCTAAAACAAAACAACATGAAATGGCATTGAGTGAATACTTTTTAACGCGTTTAGTTAACTACCCAAAAATTAAGTTGTTTGGTATAGACGATTTAGAGCGTTTGAGTGAGCGTACCCCTACGTTCGCACTGACCTTTGAAGGGTTAGAGCCTCGCCAAGTGTCTGAATTTTTGGGTAAACACCATGTATGTGTATGGGATGGTAATTTTTACGCCCAAGGTTTATGCAAACAACTGGGTGTGCTTGATAAGGGCGGCGTAGTTCGCATTGGTTGTATGCACTACAACACCATCGAAGAGATGGACACGCTCTTTAATTTGTTTGATGAGCTGATTTGAAGCTGTCAGCTATAGGCCGTCAGCTTTCAGTTTAATGCAAATCTGCACTTTAATTATTGTTTATTAAAGTGCAAATACTTGACAGTAGTCAGCAGTTAGTTAATTTTTGACCGCTGACCGCTGACCGC
>NZ_PNCV01000378.1:0-328 GCF_005886925.1 Pseudoalteromonas sp. S3260 | reverse complement strand
GAGCTTCTTGGCTGAGTGCTCTGTACTTATGCATACCCTGTTGCTGGCGGTAAAAACGCTGAAGGGCAAGCTGTGGTTTATGCAGCTGACAAAGGCTTTGTCTCCTTACTTGCTGTTCCAACAAAGGGTCACAGATGATATTAACCAATTGGTAAAACGTGCGACGTAAATAAAGCTCTTGTAATAAATACATCTGTCGAGCTCCATAGTAGCGAGCCCAATGCAAACCCGTTTCAATAAACTGTGCAACTAAGTTGGGTGCTTGGCCTCGCTGACACCGCGATAGACGGCGCAGTTGAGCTCCAAGAAATTCAAGCGAAATCTGTGG
>NZ_PNCV01000377.1:0-388 GCF_005886925.1 Pseudoalteromonas sp. S3260 | reverse complement strand
GTGATTCTGTTTATCCTCGCTTTCTTTTTGAAGAAAGAATACTGGCGAGATGTTCATTAATTAGAATATTCAACCAGTTAACTCAATAGGGGCAACATGCCCCTATTGCCGTTTAAAGTCATTGCTCAAATTTTGGGCCATGACGCAAAAGTATTTTGTACTTTGTGATTTTTTGATGGAGGTAGGCATGGCCGTTGCTGCCAATAAACGCCCTGTAATGACGCTGTTTTCCGGTGCTAATTGTATGTACAGCCACCAAGTTCGTATTGTCTTGGCGGAAAAAGGAGTTAGCGTGGATATCCACTTGGCGGAGAAGTATAACTTGCCAGAAGCGTTACACGAGATTAACCCATATGGCACTTTACCACTCTGATTGATCGTGAACTTG
>NZ_PNCV01000376.1:0-309 GCF_005886925.1 Pseudoalteromonas sp. S3260 | reverse complement strand
CACTTGCTGTACCTAAAAAAATAATGTTAGGGTTTGTCCATACCGCATCTATGGCTGTAACACGACCGCTCATACCTGCCGGACCGATATTACGGGGTTTCCAATTTTTAAATTGCTTTGCAAAATCTACTTGTTGCGCATGCACGAGTAGAAAGCAAAAAGTGAAGGAAAGAAAAAAAATTGTTCTTCTCATATCAGTTTAATTAGGATAGGAAAAGTACACATTATTAGAGAAAAAGCCCTCGGTTCTGTATGAGCGGTTGAAAAAGATAACCCGTTTTGAGGGTTAGCAATAAAATTATCGCTATA
>NZ_PNCV01000375.1:0-331 GCF_005886925.1 Pseudoalteromonas sp. S3260 | reverse complement strand
TCCTCATCGGTTGTTAGTTTTTTAAAAAATAAAGTATAGATGCCTACTGCCACTAAAAAACAACTCCCAATAATAGCAATAGAAGTTCTATGATTCAATGCCGTTTCAAATAATGCAGTAAATAAATTACAAACGAGTACCAGTGTTATATCACTGGCTGAAACGCCTGCAACAAAAACATAACCCGCTTTATGCCCGTTATTAATACTCTGCTTAATGATCGCAAAAATAACCGGGCCAACAGAAATACTTAGTAAAAGTCCTAATGCTATGCCTTTTATCAATGCAGGATACATACTTTGGCTATTTGATAATGATAGCTTTAATAATT
>NZ_PNCV01000374.1:0-401 GCF_005886925.1 Pseudoalteromonas sp. S3260 | reverse complement strand
AGTTAAAATGACAACAATGAGAAAGAAGTATGCAATTCAAAAAGACAATTTTAGCGGCTTCATTGGCGCTATTATCAACAGAATCTTTCGCTGCCGCTTTTCAGCTGGCAGAGCAAAATGCGTCAGGCTTAGGCCGCGCCTACGCTGGTGAAGCAGCCATTGCTGATGATGCATCTGTGGTTGCCCGTAACCCCGCACTGATGTCGCAATTTGAAACGGCACAGTTGAGCGTGGCGGCAATTTATGTCGAGCCAGACGTGAGCCTTGAAGGCGAAAGCACCAACAATGGCCTAAACCCTAATGTGTTAAACGACGATAGCATCGCCCCTAGCGCAGTGATCCCTGCCGGTTACTTTGTGCTCCCGGTAAACGATAAGGTGGCAGTAGGCTTTGGTGCCTTC
>NZ_PNCV01000373.1:0-291 GCF_005886925.1 Pseudoalteromonas sp. S3260 | reverse complement strand
GCTTTCGGCCGTGATATCACGAGCCGTAAGGAAGCTGAACAAGCGCTCGAGACTGCTTACAAAGACAAAGGTAAATTCATTGCCACTTTGTCTCATGAGTTGCGCACCCCTTTGAATGGTATTGTTGGTCTCACTCGTATGCTGCTTGATACTGAATTAACGAAACAACAACGCAGTTGGTGCAATACGGTCTTCTCAAGCGCTGAAACCTTAGGCAACATCTTTAACGACATTATCGATTTAGACAAGATTGACAGAGAGCAACTTGATATTGTCACCGAACCGGTCGGT
>NZ_PNCV01000372.1:0-275 GCF_005886925.1 Pseudoalteromonas sp. S3260 | reverse complement strand
GTTACCGACAAAGTTTCCCGCCGGTGTTGATTGCCAACATGACGGGTCATAACCAAGATGCCAAGCTGCTAGAACTGGATGATCCACAAAGACAACGCCAAGCCCCTAGCGTGTCATTTAAGTAGCCGTGAGCGGTTTCTTTTCTCAGCAGCGCCAAGCAAGGCGTAAGACTTGGCTACTGCTGGTATTATTTGTGCTCGCGGTGGGTGCTCTCATCGCCCTCGCACATTGGCCATTTTTATGGCTGATGAGCATTTTTTCAACTGACCCATACA
>NZ_PNCV01000371.1:0-306 GCF_005886925.1 Pseudoalteromonas sp. S3260 | reverse complement strand
CGTTTGAAGTTCGTAAAAACGCCATGGCGAAAACAGCCGCGGCAAAAACAAAAGTAAACTCAAAATACGGTAAAGAGATCTACGTCGTTGCAAAAAATGGCGGTGCTGACCCAGATGCAAACCTTTCTCTACGCCGTTTGATTGATAAAGCTAAAAAAGATCAAGTACCCGCTCACGTAATTGATAAGGCGATAGAAAAAGCAGCCGGTGGTGCGGGTGAAGATTACTCTGCGGCACGTTATGAAGGGTACGGTCCAGGTAACTGCATGGTTATTGTAGACTGCCTTACTGATAACCCTAATCGAA
>NZ_PNCV01000370.1:0-332 GCF_005886925.1 Pseudoalteromonas sp. S3260 | reverse complement strand
ATAACGCCCAAAACGGTCAATGATTTCTTTGTGAGCCAGTTCATATTTATAGTTACTTAAGGGCCGAAAAAGCTGCTCGGCCACCACATGAATCGCCTGGCTCTCACTGTGCATATAGGGCATGTATAAGAAACCACGCTCGGTATCATCAAGTTCTAAAGCAAACTTTTTCTCCACCGCATTCTGCGCCAAACATAAAGCCAGTGTATCGGTTGCAAACGCTTGGGCCGTATCGCGGAACATATTACGAGGAAACTGATCCAGCACTATAATTTCACATAACGCGCCTCGAGCAGATTTTCGCCAAGAATAAAGCTCGCCTTGGCGCGCTG
>NZ_PNCV01000369.1:0-323 GCF_005886925.1 Pseudoalteromonas sp. S3260 | reverse complement strand
AATACGAGCGTGGTGGCTTGCTGGTAAGGGATCATCTCGCCGTTGTGCCAGATTAATTCGGATGTTTGTGTCATGTGTTAATACCTTCTTATAAATCCGTGTTGCTGTGCGCCTTGCTGGTCGCAGCGCTAAATCGCTTGTTGTTGTCGTTGTTGCAAAGTCACGCTTTGCACATCTACCAGCTTATTCAGTTGTTGCGTTAAAAGATAGATGGGTTTGTCGCTGTCGACAGTCATATTGATAGCATAATGCTCTTCACTGCTGGCTAATTCCAACGCCGTTAGCTTGAAACCACGGTGGCGAGCAACTCGTAAAAAGCGTTC
>NZ_PNCV01000037.1:0-13996 GCF_005886925.1 Pseudoalteromonas sp. S3260 | reverse complement strand
GCCTTGCCTAAATACCAAACAAACTGCTGCAAATCCAACCTTGAAAGGTCAACAGACCTAAGTATGATTAATCTTAGCAGATGCTTAGTGGAATAACACACATATTAGAGCTTGAACTGCTCGCCCAAATAAACATCGCGTACTGTTTTATCGTTTAATACGTATTCAGGAGTGCCTGATGCAATTAACTCCCCATGAGAAACTATGTAGGCTTTTTCACAAACATCAAGTGTTTCGCGCACGTTATGGTCTGTAATAAGTACGCCAATGCCACGGTTTTTAAGATGCTCTATAATCTTTTTAATATCTAATACTGAGATAGGATCAACCCCCGCAAAGGGTTCGTCTAAAAGGATAAATTTAGGGTTTGCTGCTAATGCTCGCGCAATTTCAACGCGGCGACGTTCACCACCTGATAAGGCCATACCTTGGCTGTCACGAATATGCTGAATGCTAAATTCATCAAGTAAATTATTTAAGGTATCTTCGCGTTGTTGTTTGTTTAATTCTTTACGTGTTTCTAAGATAGCCATTAAGTTTTGATAAACAGTCAGCTTTCTAAAAATAGACGACTCTTGCGGTAGATAACCAATCCCTAAACGCGCTCGGCTGTGCATCGGTAATAAAGTAATATCTTTATCATCAATTGATATTTTGCCTTTATCACTAGGGACAAGGCCTACAATCATATAAAAAGTGGTGGTTTTACCTGCACCATTAGGGCCAAGTAACCCCACAATACTGCCAGCTTCAACCTCTAGGCCAACGTTTTTTACAACTTCACGACCTTTGTAGCTTTTAGCTAATAGCTCTGCTTTTAATGTGCTCATGGTTGGCCTTTATCATCTTCTTTTTTATTTTCAACAGGCACTAAAATAGTGTGTACACGGTCTGTTGAGTTTTCGTCTTTTTCTGCGCTAATTAACTGCTGCTCGATATCGTAAGTGATACTTTTAGCTGTTATTTTTTGACCTGCTTGAGCAATGCTTGCATCGCCGATTAAGGTTAAAAAACGCAGCGATACATCGTAACGCACTTCATTAGCACTGGCGCTCATTATGGTGCCATCAGCTTGTGTTTCTTCAAAATATGCAGGGCTGCCTGTGGCAATTAATAACTGTTTGTTATCGCCTAGGTCATCGCGTTTATGCACTTCTAAACGGTCAGCTGTGATACGGCGATTACCATGAATAATTTCAACATTTTTCTCAAAAATGCCTACGTTTTCTTTTAATTGACCTTCTTGCTTATCTGCACTAATTGAAATTTGATTAGCAGCGGGGGCTTCAGCAGGTTCTGCGCCATTACTGTTAAAAGCAATTAATAGTGAGGGAACAATTAAAATTTTAAATAGGTTATTGGTCATAATATAGGGTTCGCGTATGGTTAATAAGTTTAATCACCTCGGTTTTTAAATCGGCCTCAAGGCCTTTACCTGTGATTTTTAAATTAGGTCCTGTAATAACGACAGGCTGCTGTGATTGCATGGTTAATAGTTTTATATCTACATTGATGCTATCGGCTGTGATCGTATCGATCATTGCGTTATCGACTAAATTTAGCGCTTTCACATTACCCTCTAACACCAGTTGCCGATCGTCGTAGAGGGTGGCTTCATCAGCGTTAATACGCCATGTTTGCTGTTCGTTATATAACGTAAATATAGGTTTTTCAAAAAAGGTAAAACCGAGTTGTTGATATAACTCCATTTTTACCGCAGTCACTTTATGGCTTACTTTACCTTGATCATTGTAAGCGGTTTGTTTTAGCTCAATCGCGGTATAATCGGGTCTAGCAATAACTTGAGTTTGTTCATCCGCAACAATATCTACCTGAGTAAAGTAAGGATACCAAAGCCAAACCATACAGCTTATGAATAAAACGCTCAGTATAATGCGCGCCACATTCATGAACTGGTTCCTTGGCTGGTAAGTGGCTTATTGTTTTCAAGCATTAGTAAGTCTGTTAACTCTCTTACTGCGCCAAAGCCGCCAGGCAGCTGAGTAACATAATGCGATAAACGTTTAATCAGCGGGTGGGCGTCGTTCACGGCTACTGCAAACCCGACTTTTTCCATTACTGGCATATCAGGGCCATCGTCGCCTATGTAGGCAATTTGCTCATCGCTAAGCGCTAATTTTTGTTTTAATTCTTGATAGGCGATGAGTTTGTCTTCTTGGCCTTGGTATATATGTTGTACGGTTAAACTACTCATACGTTGTTGAACTATTTGTGAGTGACGACCTGTGATCACGGCAACTTCAAAACCACTATTAATAAGGGCTTTAATGCCAAATCCGTCTTTGGTATTAAATGCTTTGAGCTCTTCACCTTGGTTACCAAGATAAATACGCCCATCAGAAAACACACCATCAATGTCGCAAATTAATAATTTTATTTTTTTGGCGCGCGCTTTTGCATCATCACTTAACGGTTGGTAAAGATCTTCAAACTGCATTTATAGCACTCCCGCTTTTAGTAAGTCTTGCATATTTAGTGCGCCAATGGGCTGATTATGCTCATTAATCACAATTAAACCATTAATACGTTTTTGTTCCATAATGTTCAGTGCTTCAGCCGCGAGCATGTCTTGTGTGGCTGTTGTGCATGATTTAGTCATCACAACATTAATTTCTGTGCTGTGTATATCAACACGTTGCTCTAAAATACGGCGTAAATCACCATCGGTAAACAAACCAGATAATTGTTGGTTACCATCTATAATAGCGGTCATGCCGAGTCCTTTGGCTGACATTTCAATTAGGGCGTCTTTAATGGTTTGCGTTTCATTAATAATAGGCGTGTGAATACCGCTGTGCATTACATCTTTTAAGGTTAACAGTAAGCGTTTGCCTAAACTGCCACCTGGATGCGACAGAGCAAAATCATCTGCGGTAAAGCCACGGGCTTCCAATAATGCGACTGCCATTGCATCACCCATAGCGAGTGTTGCCGTGGTACTTGCCGTTGGCGCTAGGCCTAATGAGCAGGCTTCTTGTTCAACTTTAATACACACATGCACATTTGCCAATGTTGCCATAGTTGACGTTTCGTTACCTGTCATAGCAATCATTTTAGCGCCAATGCGTTTTAATACCGGAATAATATTAAGCACTTCACTGGTTTCGCCAGAGTTAGAAATAAGCATAACTACATCACTGGCAGTGATCATACCTAAATCACCATGACTCGCTTCACCAGGGTGAACAAAAAATGCGGGGCTACCAGTACTCGCTAAAGTGGCTGCTATTTTATTACCGATATGGCCCGATTTACCCATGCCAATAACAATAATACGGCCTGAGCAGTCATACATTAATTGACACGCTTGGTTAAAGCTTTCATTAACGTATTGTGCGATATCGTTGAGTGCTTGGCGTTCTATATCAAGGACGCGTAAGCCTTGTTGAATAAAATTTAGCGTTGCCATGGATCACCCTACTTGACTAAAAATATAACCTTGGTAAATCATAAATGCGACGATGAGCAAGCCACCTTCTAGTCTATTGATACGTCTTTGACCTCTAAAGTTCAATGACATAGCAATAAGTGCCAAGGTTGCACCTATCATAATGATAACATCACGGTTAGCTACTGATGCGTCAATAACCGATGGGTTAATTAATCCTGCCAGCGGTAATACCGCTAAAATATTAAAGATATTTGAGCCAACAATGTTACCCAGTGCTAGGTCATCTTCATTTTTAAGAACACCCGCAATTGAAGCTGCAAGTTCAGGTAAGCTGGTACCTATGGCTATTATGGTTAAACCAATTACTAAGTCACTTAAGCCAAAGTATTTAGCAATATCGACGGCTGAGCCAACTAAAAAGTGTGAGCTAACCGGCAGTAAAATCATACCCACTACCAACCAAAAAACGGCTTTTTTGGTTGGTACGTTGTCAGGTACTTCATCACAGGCTTCGCTAACAAAGGGGTCGTCTTGGTTTTTTGCTCGCAGTGATACAAAAATAAGCCCACCAATAAAAACAACAAAACCAAACAGTAAGGCTGCGCCTTCAAAAAACGAAAAGTAGTTATCTGAAAAAATATACCAAGTGGCGATAGACACCAGTAATACCAATGGAATTTCACGCCTTAGTGTACTTGAAGAAACTGAAAGTGGTCTTAAAAGCGCTGTAATACCTAATACTAATAGTATGTTAGTTATATTTGAACCTACCGCATTACCAACCGCCGTATCGGTTTTATTAGCCAAAGCAGCTGAAGCGGATACCATCATTTCAGGCGCCGATGAGCCCATAGCTACCACGGTTAAACCTACTATTAATGTTGGTACGCCAAAGTTTTTAGCCAGTGCAGCTGCACCATAAACAAACCTGTCTGCACTCCATACGAGAGCTGCAAAACCGAGAATTAAAATGACAAACGAGGTAACCATTGTGATAAGCCAGCTAGTGTAAATTCAGATAGCGCGAATAGTAACAAAAGCCACCATAAAAGTATAAGTAAAAGAGTAAGCTGTAATACATTAGACGGTTATTAAAATAATTTTTTACTAAGTTGATTTGGTTGTTTAAGCGTCGGTTAAGTCAATTTATCGCAGTCTTATAACTGTTTTGGCGGCGCTATTACAAAATCTTACGAATTGTTTTTTCCATCTTGACCAAAAAACCCTTAAAATAGAAATATGAGAGAATATTGTTATGGAGAGCGACTTGTCGCAATCAATAGTAGAAGTAAAGGATGTTACCTTTTCTAGAGGCGATAGGGTCATATATAAAAATATGAGCTTTGATGTCCCAGAGGGTAAAATTACTGCCATTATGGGGCCAAGCGGAATTGGCAAAACCACGATGCTGCGCTTAATTGGTGGCCAGCTCAAACCTGACTCCGGTGATATTTTATTTAAAAAAGACAGCATAGTCGCCATGTCGCGTAAAGAACTCTACGCGGCACGTAAACGCATGAGCATGTTATTTCAAAGCGGTGCTTTATTTACCGATATGTCGGTGTTTGACAATATCGCATTTCCTATCCGCGAGCACACACAACTCAGTGAAGACTTAATCCGTCTAGTGGTTTTAATGAAACTTCAAGCCGTTGGCTTACGTGGTGCTAAAGATTTAATGCCTTCAGAGTTATCTGGTGGTATGGCACGTCGTGCAGCTTTGGCTCGCTCTATAGCGCTTGATCCTGAACTTATTATGTATGATGAGCCTTTTGCAGGACAAGATCCCATTTCAATGGGAGTGTTGGTTAAGCTGATTAAGTCATTAAATGAAGTGCTTGGTTTATCTTCTTTGATTGTTACACATGATGTGAATGAAGTAATGAGCATTGCCGACCATGTTATTATTATTGCCGAGCAAGGTGTGATTGGAAGCGGCACGCCAGATGAAATGCGTCAGCATGAATCACCACTGGTGCAACAATTTTTAAAAGGGTTATCAGATGGGCCTGTACCATTTCATTATCCAGCACAAACCTATGCAGATGAACTGTTAGGAGAGCCGCAGTAATGTTGGATTTACTACAAAAAATAGGCCATAAAACACTGGGTCGTTTTGCTGCACTTGGGCGTTCAACGCAAATGCTAGCAAGTGCACTATGGCATTTACCCAATTTTAAAAAAGGTACGCCTCTACTGGTGCGCCAACTCTACATGGTTGGTTCACAATCGCTGTTGATTATTGTGGTGTCGGGCTTATTTATCGGCATGGTTTTAGCTCTGCAAGGTTATACCGTTTTAGTTGATTATGGTGCAGAAGACAGCCTTGGACCTCTAGTGGCGCTTAGCTTGTTACGTGAGCTGGGGCCTGTGGTTACTGCATTATTATTTGCAGGTAGGGCAGGCAGTGCGTTGACGGCTGAAATCGGTTTAATGAAAGCCACCGAGCAGTTATCGTCGCTAGAGATGATGGCTATCGACCCGCTTAGGCGTATTATTGCGCCGCGATTTTGGGCTGGCTTAATTAGTATGCCGTTACTGGCGTTAATTTTTTCAGCGGTCGCTATTATTGGTGCTCACTTGGTGGGTGTTGATTGGCTAGGCGTTGATACTGGAAGCTTTTGGTCAATAATGCAAGCTCAGGTGTCGTTTGAAAAAGATATACTAAACGGTTTAATTAAAAGTATCGTATTTGCGATTGTTGTCACTTGGATTGCGCTTTATAAAGGGTATGACTGTATTCCTACATCAGAAGGGATCAGTAAGGCAACAACAGAAACAGTGGTGCACTCATCACTGGCGGTATTAGGTTTTGACTTTATTTTGACAGCGGTAATGTTTACTAGCTAATAGGGTATTAAATAATGAATTCACGGAAATTAGAAATTTTAGTTGGTTTTTTTGTCGCACTAGGTATTTTGGCGTTTTCAATGCTAGCGCTTAAAGTGGCTAATTCAGGTATTAGCGGCTCAGGTGAAACCTACACATTAAACGCCAAGTTTGAAAATATAGGCTCATTAAAAACTCGCGCGCCTATTAAAGTAGGGGGAGTTGTTATTGGTCGTGTCGAGTCAATTTATGTGCACCCGCAAGAGTTTTTACCTGTGGTGAACATGAGTATTGATGCGCAGTATTTATGTCGTTTTTCAGACACCAGTTCTATCTCAATTTTAACCTCGGGTATTTTAGGCGAGCAATATTTAGGTATTAACCCTGTGATCGCCTCAGATTCAGCTAAACAACGTTGTTTAGGCGAAGATGTTGCAAACAGTGCGCAAGACCAAGCTATTGACGATTTATTTGGGGTGCAAAGCAAAGCATTAGCAAGTGGCGATTCAATCACTGATACTAAGTCGGCATTGGTACTTGAAGAATTAATTGGCCAGTTTTTATTCAACCAAGGTAGTGAGTAATTATTATGTTGAAAACATTTTTAGCAAATGTCGCATTGGTAAGTTTAATGCTAGTACAAAGCGTGCATGCCGATGAAGTTAAATTGGTTGATCCGAATAAAATGGTGCGTCAGGTTGCTGATAATACTTTTGAGCGTATTACCAAAGACCAGCCATTAATATCTACCAACAAAGAACATTTAAGGGTCATCGTTGAAGAAGAGCTGATGCCTTACATTGACTACAAATATGCAGCACTAAGAGTGTTAGGTAGCGAAGTGTCTAAGGTACGCGCCATTACCGACAAAGCAGAAAAAGCAAAAGCAATTGAAGATATTCAGCGTTTTATTGGCGCGTTTAGAGAGTACCTTGTTGCCACTTATGCTGGCGTTTTTACCCAGTATACTAATCAACAAGTTGAATTTGCTGCCGAGCAGCCTTTTAAAGGCAAAGATGTGGTGATGATAAAAACCAAAATTGTAGAAGCCGGTAAGCCTGATATTAAAATTGATTTTAAAGTACGTGAAGATAGAAGTGGCGAATGGCGCGCTTACGATATGATTGCTGAAGGCATTAGCTTACTTGATGCAAAACAAAGTGAGCTTCAGGGCATTTTACGCCAACAAGGTATTGACCACGTTAGCGACCTGTTAGAGCAAAAAAGTAAGTTACCGGTTCAGTTTAGAGGCAGCGACACAAATGACTAAATTGGCAATCAGCCAAGTCGATGAACAGCATCTACGAGTCAGTGGTGAATTGACTCATAATTCAATTGGCAATGAACGGCTTCTGAACACTAAGCGACAAACTGAGCATAAAACCCTTTATTTTGACCTAAGTGAGGTGACAAGGGTTGACACAGCCGGCTTAGCTTGGTTAATTCACTCTTTTACAGAATTTAAGCAACAAGGCATTCGCCTTGAATTGCAAAACCCACCTGAACAACTGCAAAACCTTATGCAGTTAGGCCAGGTTACAACCCTATTTGAGTGAGAGTTATGGAAACGAGTCAAGTCGAAACATTATTACGCGACGAACTTCAGTTAGCTGAAGTACATGTAAAAGCCAATGGCAGTCATTATGAAGTAATCGCTGTCGGTGAATGCTTTGACGGATTAAGTCGTGTTAAAAAGCAACAGCTAGTGTATGGCCCATTAATGAACACTATTTCAGACGGTACCATTCATGCTGTTTCTATCCGCGCTTTTACTCCGACAGAGTGGAAACGTGAGCAAAAATTCATTTTACCGCAATAAATAAGGCCCCTTAGATGGATCAATTTGTAATTCAAGGTGGCACTTCACTCGCTGGTGAAGTAACTATTTCTGGCGCTAAAAACGCAGCTCTTCCGATTCTATTTGCAGCTTTATTAGCTGATGGCAAAAGTACTTTCACTAACGTACCACATCTTCGCGATATCATCACGACCGAAGCCTTACTGAAAACGTTAGGCGCTGATGTTCAGTGGCAGGGCGATTCACTCATTATTGATGGTGCAACGGTAAATAGCACGTTAGCGCCTTATGACTTAGTAAAGCAAATGCGTGCGTCAGTGCTTGCACTTGGTCCTTTAGTCGCTCGATTTGGTGAGGCACAAGTATCCTTACCTGGTGGCTGTGCTATTGGTGCGCGCCCGGTTGATATTCATATTCAAGGCTTAGAGCGTATGGGCGCTCAAATAACCGTTGAAAACGGTTATATTAATGCCAAAGTAGATGGTCGCTTAAAAGGCGCTGAAGTTTTCATGGAAATGATCAGCGTAGGTGCTACTGAAAACTTACTGATGGCGGCAACGCTCGCCGAGGGTAAAACAGTACTAGAAAATGCAGCGCGCGAGCCCGAAATTATCGATTTAGCCAATTGCTTAATTGCTATGGGGGCTAAAATCAGTGGTGCGGGCTCAAGCCGTATTGAGATTGAAGGGGTTGAGCGTTTATCAGGTTGTGAGCACCGCATATTACCGGATCGTATTGAAACAGGTACCTTTTTAGTGGCTGCAGCGATGGCTGGCGGCGAAGTACTATGTAAAATGACCGACTTTCATTCACTTGAGCCAGTAATAGAAAAACTACGTGCAACCAATGCGTTATTAGAAGTGCACGATGACAGTATTTATTTAGACATGCGAGGCCGAGAGCTAAAAGCGGTGAATATTAAAACTATGCCTCATCCAGGTTTTCCAACCGATATGCAAGCGCAGTTTACCGCATTAAATGTGGTGGCTAATGGTAGTGCGACGATTACCGAAACTATTTTTGAAAATCGTTTTATGCATGTGCCTGAGCTACAACGTATGGGCGCTAATATTCGCTTAGAAGGCAATACGGCCTTTTGTGGTGAAACAAAAAGCTTATCGGGTGCGCAAGTAATGGCAACTGACCTTCGTGCATCAGCGAGTCTTATTCTAACGGGGATTGTAGCCCAAGGCGAAACGGTTGTTGATCGTATTTATCATGTAGATAGAGGTTATCAGCGTATTGAAGATAAACTCAGTGCGCTAGGTGCTAACATCAAACGCAAAAGCAATTAGTTATACTAATACGATTATTATTCTAATCCATAAAAACGCGATAATCTATCGCGTTTTTTATGTCTAATGCCAAAGTATAAATAAGCGCTTTATAGCTTGGTTTCAAGCTCTGCTACTTTCACCATTATTTTTTGTATTTTACCGTTACGGTATAGCTCAAACTCAATTTCTTTCCCCGGTTCGGTACTGCCTATTTTTTTCAATACATTTTGTGGATTAGCCACTGAAAGCCCAGCAATTTTAATCACAATATCTTGCTCTTCTATACCCGCCTGCCATGCAGGGCCTAAAGGGTCTAGGTTGGTAATACGCATGCCTGCAACGGGCGTTAAGCTATCATTGACCTCTTTACCTGTACTGTCTACCGCTGTGCCTTCAAAGCCCAAATAGCCGCGCACAACACGACCATGGCGAATAAGTTTGCCCATTACCTCTTTTGCCAAGGTGTAAGGCACCGCAAAAAAGATCCCTTGTATATTTAAGTTTTCACGGGTTTTAAACTGGGCAGAGGTGATCCCTACTAAATCGCCATTAGAATTTACCAGTGCACCACCAGAGTTACCTACGTTAATAGCAGCGTCCATTTGCAATAAGTTATTGTAAGGACTGTCGGTAATTTTTTGCTTACCGGTGGCGCTAATGATCCCCTGAGTAATGGTTTGCCCTAAGTTAAGTGGGTTTCCGATGGCTAATACTAAATCGCCTACACTCGAACTGTAGTTATCGTTAACGGGTATAACAGGCAGGTGATTGGCATTTATTTTTAATAATGCTAAGTCGGTAATAGTATCAAAGCCAATGAGTTGCACATCAAAAAAACGTCTGCCGTCAGTAAGAATAACCAGTATTTGATCGGCATTATTGATCACATGGTAATTAGTCAAAATATAACCGTCAGGTGACATGATCACCCCAGAACCAAGCTCTTGCACCGTATTTTGGCGTTTATAGCGTGGCTCTTTAGAAATGCTTTCTGAAAAAATGGTGACAACCGATGGCGCTGCGCGCTTAACTGCGTCAGAAAAGCTCAAATGACTTGCAGTCATTGCACTGGGTAGCGGCACGTTAGGTAGCAATGCAGTGCGCATGTTAGGGCTAAAAAAAACCACTAAAAAAGCAATGCCTAAACCGGCAAATAGAGGAGGAAGTACAAATTTTAGAAGTTTTAGCACGGTATTCTTATTGTTAGTGAGCAATCCCTTTATGATGGCACAAAAAAAATAACAGCGGCAAGTGCCGCTGTTACTTTTATTGTATTATTACTGAATTAATACAAAAATAGATTCACGTCCGCGTTTCACACCTAACACAATATTACCTTGAATATCTTCGATAATTTTGTTCATGTCGCGAATGCTTTCTACTCGTTGACGGTTTACTTGCACAATAACATCGCCTTCTTCAAGGCCTACTCGTGCTGATGGCGAACGAGGGTCGACAGAGGTCACCTCAATCCCTTTCATTTTGTTCTTCTTCACGTTTTCAAGCGTTGCACCTTGGAATGCTGGGTGTAACTCTTCGCCCGCAGCGGTAATGCCTGATGCACCATCTAGGGTTACTTCCACATTTTTAACTTTACCGTCACGGTAAATCCCCAACTGTACTTCACGACCCTCACCTAAGGTGGCAATTTTACTGCGTAGCTCATGGAATCCGCTAATTTCACTGCCGTTAATGCTAATAATTACATCGCCTGCTTTAATTCCCGCTTTGCTGGCTGCGGTGTCATCCATTACCTGCATAACATAAGCCCCTTGTTTAACATCAAGCTGCTGTGCTTTAGCAAGACCTGCATCAAGAGGGCGGCCTGAAATACCTAACGAACCACGGCGTACTTCACCATGCTCTACAATTTGATCAACTAGGTTTTTCATCATATTTGACGGAATAGCAAAGCCAATCCCCACATTTCCACCTGATGCACCTAAAATAGCGGTATTAATACCAATCAGCTCACCGTTTAAATTAACTAAAGCCCCACCTGAGTTACCTTGGTTTATCGCGGCATCGGTTTGAATGAAATCTTCGTAACCCTCAATATTTAAGCCACTGCGGCCTAATGCGCTAACAATACCTGAGGTAACCGTGTGGCTTAAACCAAAAGGGTTACCAATTGCGACGGCAAAATCACCGACACGTAAGTCATCTGAGTTAGCTAGCTTTACTGCGGTTAATTCATCTGCGTCTATTTGTAGTAGCGCAATATCAGACTCTTTATCGCTACCAATTTTTGTTGCTTCATATTCGCGGCCATCTTCAAGGGTGACTACCATTTTTTCAGCGTCTTGCACTACATGGTTGTTAGTAACGACATAACCTTTGTCAGCATCAATAATAACTCCTGAGCCTAAACCACTAAACTGGCGCTTTTGGCTACGTGGCTGCGGGTTGCCAAAAAAGAAATCGAGCGGGTCACCGCGTCGGCGAACCTCTTTAGAGCCTGAAACCTGAATACTCACTACACCTGGGGTAATTTGCTCAAGCATAGGGGCAAGTGTTGGTAATTGTTGACCATTAACGGCAACCGGCAATTTAGCAAACGAGGCGGTTGGACTTAGTAATAAGCTGGTAGATAAAATAGCAGCACTGATAAGTGATAATTTCATTTTCATAGTCAGGGTTTACTCCACTTAAAAAGCAAAAGGCTGCAATAAGCAGCCTCAAAAAAGTATATCAGTAAGATAAAACAACAAAGCTGTTATATCTAAAGACTATGGGGTCAAAAAAAAGTTCATCAAGATGCTTTAGAAGTATTCACATCACCAGCAAATAATCCTGATTTACCCGACACATAATCAGCTGGTTGGGCATCGGCGTTTGAGCGATCTGAACTACGTTCTTTTAATGACGCTTGTAACTGTTCGGTGGTTTCTTTAGAGAAAAACGGTTCAGCAGGGGCTTTATTTCTGTCTTCAAGTAACAGTTGATTAGTTTCTTCAACATGACTTAATAACTGATCGTAGTTTTCTTTCATTTTGTTTACTAACTTACCAGTATTCGCTAAATGGTCGGCAACATCTTGGCGATACTGCTCAAGCGAATGCTTAGCTTGCTCTGCTTGTTGCTCTAATTCATCATGTTTAAACTGTTTTTTAGTGACAAAGGCACCAACGAAAAATGCAGCAATAGCAACTACTACCACTAATCCTACCCATGTAAATGTACCCATAAATTCACCTCTATGCGAAAATAACTAAAAAAATTTAGTTCAATAATAATTCATACTAAGTCTAATATACCCTGAGTATTGATGCGTGTTAATATGCTTTACAAATTAAACTGTGTTTTAACTGTAAATAGATATGACTCCTTGGCAAACATACCAGCAAGACCTTCAACGCGATGACTTTGTACATGACGCAGCACAAGAAAATGCAGTTCGTCATTTACAGCGTTTATACGACGATTTAACACAAGCAAAACCACAATCTAAAGGCTTTTTTGCAAAGCTTTTTAATAAAGCAGAGCCAGCTCCCATTAAAGGTTTATACTTTTGGGGTGGCGTAGGCCGTGGTAAAACTTACCTTGTTGATACTTTTTACGAAGCTTTACCGGGCGATAGAAAAATGCGAGTGCATTTTCACCGTTTTATGCACCGAGTACACGACGAGCTTAAAAAGTTAAACAACACAGCAAACCCATTAGAAACAGTTGCCGATATTTTTAAAGCAGAAACAGACATAATTTGTTTTGATGAGTTTTTTGTTCAAGACATTACCGATGCCATGCTGCTCGGTGGTTTAATGGAGGCGCTATTTGCTCGTGGTATTGTGTTGGTTGCAACCTCTAATATTATACCTGATGATTTATACCGCAACGGCTTACAACGCGCTCGTTTTTTACCGGCTATTGCCTTAGTGAATAAGCATACTGAAATAGTAAATGTAGATTCCGGTGTTGATTACCGGTTACGTACACTGGAACAAGCAGAAATTTTTCACAGCCCGCTTGATGAGCAAGCTGATAAAAACCTATTTGAATACTTTGATAAGCTCTCCCCTGAGGCCGGTAAAGTAGACACCCCAATTGAAATAGAAGGGCGGATGATCAAAACCCGCAAGGTGTCTGATTGCATCGTTATGTTTGAATTTAGCGAACTGTGTGAAACCGCACGTAGCCAAGTGGATTACATGGAAATAAGCCGATTATATAACACAGTTATTTTATCAAACGTAAAACAGCTTGGACAAAATAATGATGATGCAGCAAGGCGTTTTATTGCGTTGGTAGATGAGTTTTATGAGCGTAACGTTACCTTAATTATCTCTGCGGAAAAACCCATTACCGAGCTCTATACACAAGGCAATTTAAACTTTGAATTTAAACGCTGTATTAGTCGCCTGCAAGAAATGCAATCGTTAGAATATTTAGCCCGAGAGCATTTAGCTTAAAATACGAAGGTTAGTGGGCGACGGGCTGCGGGTCTCGAGCAAAACACCTAACTTCTAAATAAAAAAACCTTGCGATGTTAACCACAAGGTTTTTTTATAAGGTAAGGCTTGTGAGCCTTTTCCAGAAAAATAGTTGTTAGCGACTATTTTTCCTAAAATATCAGTTTTCAATGTAACACTTTCCAGATTTTTCACAATCATTTTGTCTGTAGTAGATACGACAAAGTCGCTTGGTGTTAACAATTTTGTCTGTAGTAGTGTGATTACCAAG
>NZ_PNCV01000368.1:0-346 GCF_005886925.1 Pseudoalteromonas sp. S3260 | reverse complement strand
ACTCTTGGGGCTGTAATTGTGGCTCAAGATTAGCTAACAACGTATGCAGATCCGTAATTGCGCTCATAGTTCCTCCAGTGGCGATTATTCGCTTTGATTTTCAAGAGGCTCCAACTGTAGCTTTGAGGCAATTAACACCGCTTGGGTACGATTATAGACACCGAGCTTGCGGAAAATCGCCGTAATGTGCGCTTTCACTGTCGCCTCAGAAATATTCAACTCATAAGCAATTTGTTTATTCAACAAACCTTCGTGCAAGTAGCTTAACACTCTATACTGTTGCGGTGTCAATGAAGCGACCTGAGCCGCCAGTTCTTTATCCTCACCGCTGATCGCCTCGACCTTG
>NZ_PNCV01000367.1:0-340 GCF_005886925.1 Pseudoalteromonas sp. S3260 | reverse complement strand
CAGCGGATACTTAAACTCTTTGCCTTCGTAGGCTTTGATGCTAGCAATAATCACCATTACGAACGAGAAAATGGCGACTAAAGGCAGTAGCACAACCCCAATAGCAACAAAAATAAGTAAGAAGCAGACGATGAAAGCAATAAGCATCGTTAGCTGAAAGTTCAATGACGCTCGGCCATGGCGGTCAACCACTTCCATCTCATCTTTTTTCACCAACCAGACAATCACCGGGCCAATGATAGATCCAAATGGCACTATAAAACCCGCGAGTGCGGCTAAGTGACACAGCATCGCCATGGTTTTCTCATCATTGCTTTGCTTGTTGTTATTGTTTGCCGGT
>NZ_PNCV01000366.1:0-333 GCF_005886925.1 Pseudoalteromonas sp. S3260 | reverse complement strand
TGATCACTTACAACCCAGCTATGATATCTCCCCACTGTTAGTGTTTTAGATAATCCTTTAAAGAGATAACTATTATCTCTATGTGTAATGGGTGTTGCTACCCCATGATATACCTGATTAAGATTTACTAACCCTGCGCCAAAAGATTCCCCGATAGCCTGATGCCCTAAACATACGCCCAATATGGGTTTTGAAGCAGCATACTCCTTTATTAATGGCAATAACAACCCTGCTTCTTGCGGAATACCCGGACCGGGAGATAATACAATTTTATCATATTCTTTTACCATCTCTAAGGGAATCTCATCATTGCGCTTTACAGTAACGATTATA
>NZ_PNCV01000365.1:0-307 GCF_005886925.1 Pseudoalteromonas sp. S3260 | reverse complement strand
AGGACCGCCGCACGCCCATATCGGAGTCCGAGCAGTTCTATCAAGCGTTAAAACTGCAAAAAGTAGCTACCGTACTGATCCGTGTACCCGGCTCTGCCCACGGTATTGCTGGGCGCCCCTCGCGGATGATTGCCAAAATAGAGCATACATTAGCCTGGTTCGAGCGCTACAGGAAATAACCTCAACATCAGCGGGGCATTCACGGCCCCGCCTAGGTTTATGGTTGCTCTTTCGACGCTTTGGTGTGCGCCAAGACAAAGAGACTATCCCAGTATTGCTGCCACTGCGCTAACGCAATCCCGTAACG
>NZ_PNCV01000364.1:0-243 GCF_005886925.1 Pseudoalteromonas sp. S3260 | reverse complement strand
TCTATTTTTTCCAGTATAGCCCCTAAGCCTGCATTTTTATAGGTTAATACACCGCCAATACCTAATAAAAATCCCATATCTATAATTTGTTGTGCCGATTCGTAATTGCCACTAAAACAATGGAAAATACCCTTCAAACCCTTTTTAGCAAAGGGCTTCACACATTCAATCGTTTCCTGCATGGCATTACGGGTATGAATTACGATAGGCAGCTGATGATCTAACCCCCATTGCATCTGTTGT
>NZ_PNCV01000363.1:0-311 GCF_005886925.1 Pseudoalteromonas sp. S3260 | reverse complement strand
ATACTACCCGTACCCTCTAAAAAAATATCATCCTGCTCGTAGTACGTAAAATCAATCGTTTTTTGAATGATGAATTTTTCTTCGATCGCTTTAAGTACTGTTGGTTTACGTTCCAGTCTTCTATTCTTGGGATACATCGGATACAAGCAAACAGTTCCATTTGTATGAAAAGAGATCCAGTTATTAGGGAAAATTGAATCGGGGGTATGTGGGTCAGGGGTATCTTCTACAACGGTTAGATCAATTCCATGTGATCTTAATACACTAATAAATTGGGTAAACTCTGCAGCAGCTTTTTCCTGCGCTAGCGT
>NZ_PNCV01000362.1:0-262 GCF_005886925.1 Pseudoalteromonas sp. S3260 | reverse complement strand
CGATTCAATAAAGCCACCGATGACCGCGAGCCGTTAGTGAGTTGGCCTTATTTTGAGCGCCCCATCGATGTGTTTATTCTTGAAGGCTGGTGTGTTGGTGCGCAGCCACAAAGCCCGTGTGAGCTTAACGTCGCGGTTAATAGTCTAGAGCAGAACCAAGATCCAGATGGCCGCTGGCGGCGTTGTGTGAATTCCCGTTTGGCCAATGAGTATCAAGCGGTTTTCAACGCCGCTGATATTCGCATCATGTTGAAAGCGCCCA
>NZ_PNCV01000361.1:0-254 GCF_005886925.1 Pseudoalteromonas sp. S3260 | reverse complement strand
GAAAGTTACTTTTGAACTGAGCGTCGCTGCCTAACAGCCCGGGCAAAGCGAAGTCAAATACCGATTTGAGCTCTTGCAAATTGTTTTCAAAGGGTGTGCCGCTGAGTGCGATTCGTGTTTGGGCCTGTAACTGCTTGGCCTTGATGCTTAACTGCGACTGCGCGTTTTTTATCGCCTGCGCTTCGTCTAACACCACGGTGTTAAATTGCACACCGTGATAAAACGCAAAGTCACGTTTAAACAGCGTATACGTT
>NZ_PNCV01000360.1:0-314 GCF_005886925.1 Pseudoalteromonas sp. S3260 | reverse complement strand
TCGCCTTCAAAACTAAAAACTACTGTTTGTGCATCCGGACTCAAGCAAGGGTTCGATAAGAAGGCCGGGCCTGCTATTTGGCCGTTTGTGTAAATAAATATAACAGCCGGTAAAAGAGATAATATCAGTTTTTTCATGAAAGGAAAATTAAATGTTTGGTTTAAGATACTATATTTAGAATTTTAGCAATCCCTTCGGCACCTGCTTCTCCAGCAAATACTTATAAATAAATTTTGTTTTAAGATTACTGAAATGATTTCCTTTAGCACCTCTCCATCCATGTCGGCCATTAGGATACAACATAAACTCAAAGT
>NZ_PNCV01000359.1:0-302 GCF_005886925.1 Pseudoalteromonas sp. S3260 | reverse complement strand
TGTTGTTCCTAAATGTCACTGCTATTGCCAATGAAGTTGCGTAACCAATTGAAAATAAAAGTGAAATTTAGGTTTAGAGCACCCTGGAGCAAATTTTCGCTCTATAGCGCAAAAGGGCCGGTGATTAAATAATCACCAGCCCTTGCCTGATTACTCAGGCAGCGAACCTAGCGTGCGCTAGATTACTTAACCTCAACTTCAGCACCAGCTTCAGTAAGGTCTTTTTGAAGTGCTTCAGCTTCTTCTTTAGATACACCTTCTTTGATAGGTGCAGGAGCAGCTTCAACAAGTGCTTTCGCTTC
>NZ_PNCV01000036.1:0-98911 GCF_005886925.1 Pseudoalteromonas sp. S3260 | reverse complement strand
TAGTTTGAACAAATTTTAATCTACAAAGGTCATCAGACCCTTGTTAATGCACTTTTTATTACTAATTTAAAGACGATCGGTCTAAAAGGAAATCTAATGAGCAATTCTATCAAAGCTATTGTTATAGATAAGCAAGACGACAACTACACTGCAGTCCTAAGCACCATAAACAGTGACGATCTACCAAACGAAAATGTATTAATTGATGTGCTTTACAGTACCTTAAATTATAAAGATGGCTTAGCCATCACGGGTAAAGGGCCTGTTGTACGTAGCTTTCCTATGGTGCCGGGGATTGATTTAGTGGGTACAGTGACTAGCAGCGACAGTGCTGAATTTAAAAGTGGCGACCACGTTATTTTAAATGGTTTTGGTGTTGGCGAAAAGCACTGGGGTGGCTTATCTCAAAAAGCGGCACTGAGCAGTGATTGGTTAATTCCCCTACCCGCTAACTTATCACCTAAACAAGCTATGCAAATTGGTACTGCCGGTTATACGGCAATGCTCAGTGTTATTGCACTAGAAAAGCAAGGCGTTACTCCCGAGTCAGGTGAAATTTTAGTGACCGGTGCTAATGGTGGCGTAGGCAGTTTTGCTATTTATTTACTAAGCCAGCTAGGTTATCAAGTAACCGCAGCAACAGGTCGCATGGAACAAGCTGACTATTTAAAATCATTAGGTGCAACTAATGTAATTGATAGGAACGAGTTTTCAAACCCAGGTAAACCACTGCAAAAAGAACGCTTTGCTGCAGCAATTGATTCGGTAGGTAGTCACACACTTGCTAATATTTGTGCCTCACTTAAATACGGTGGCGTAGTAACAGCTTGTGGGCTTGCACAAGGTATGGATTTGCCAGCGTCTGTTGCGCCATTTATTTTACGTGGTATTTCTTTAATGGGTATTGATAGCGTTATGCGCCCTAAAGCGGACCGTGTTGGAGCATGGGATCGTTTAGCATCCCTAGTTAGTAGCGATTACTTAGATAAAATTTCGACCGAAATCACACTTGATCAGGTTATTGAAAATGCTGAACAGCTCATGCAGGGCCAAATTCGTGGTCGTGTTGTGGTTAATTGTCAAAGTTAAGCATTTTTGCTATTAAACTCTCGTTATTAAATTTATAATACTAGCCGTATTTTTAATAACGAGAGAACACCTATGAGCAACCAAGAACTTTTCAGTAATAACCCACTGCAAGGCGTTAAATTAGAGCAAGTGGTTGAAGAACTGGTTGAGCAATATGGGTGGGAACTCCTGCATGCCTACTTACAACTCAACTGCTTTAAAAATAATCCTGACATTAAGTCAGCAGTTAAATTTTTACGTAAAACCGAGTGGGCACAACAAAAAGTAGATAATTTCTATTTGTACCGCCTTAAAAACTTACCACGCCCAGATGACGTGCAATACGAATTGCCACCCCGCGACCGTATTATCCCTGAAGGTGATAAACCAGGTGAACCATGCGAGTTAAGCTTTTCTGATGCTAAGCGTATTCAAGAGAAAAAAGCAGCCAAGCAACGTGCCCGTACTCGTAAACAACGTTCAAATTCAAGTAACCCTTGGGGTAACTAAGCTAATTTCATAAAAGAGCTAACTTTATTGTTAGCTTTTTTTGTTTATTGAGGAAATTAATAGCCTCGGTGTTTCCAAAAATCATCTTCTGTTTTGGTCTGTTCATTAGTTAGATTAAATGTTTTATCCGCAATGACTTTTCCTGCTAATGATAAGGTCATACGCCAGTTACCTATTTTATCTTCTATAGGCTCCCACACGGTGTCGCCTAAATAAAACGACCAATCGTTATCTTTAACATATACATTCCCCTCAAAAGGCTGCATCACTTCGCCATCGGCATCTATAATACCGGGGTGATAAATACAATAATGTAGCTTTTCGCCTTTGGCTTTTTTGATATTTACTATAAGGCCAAATTCCACATCAATACACGCGGTTACCTTTGTGGTGAATTGCGTGATTTGTGGTAACGCTTTGTCAGCTTTGTCCCAGTTGGAATATATACCGTAACTTTCTAATGTAATTTGTGGTTTAGATTTTTGCCATTTAACTTTCTATTTTTTCTTTCTATTGTTAAGCCACCAGCCTCAGCGAGCGGTTTATTAATTAAGTAGTTGTTTTGGATTTTTAGGATAATAATTGCTGGGTTGCTGCTCGCATAAACTAAACTCGCGAGTATTTTTATACGGCAACTTCATAAAACCAGCGACCCCAACATCAGTAATATTAACCGCGTACTGCATGAGTTTATTTAGCAATCGTTTAAATTCAACTTCTTTACTAGCATCGAGTAATCGATAGTAATGGTGAATCTTCATCCTATCTGGTAGTGCTTCAAAAATAATACAACCCGTATGATGTATCTGGTTTAGCTCAAATACACATTTAATCACCTTTTTAGGCAGTTGCAGTTGCTCATCGGGATCTTTACCATCTTCAAAATATGAGTGCGGACGGGTTACATCGCTGGCTTTTACATTAACCACTTCATAGTCAAGCTCAGGTAACTGGTTAAATTTAAACGCACCGGTGCCATCGCGTTCTAGCTGAATCGTTTTACGGGCATCAAATAAACAACACTTAAATAAGCCTTTTTGACTAATCGCTTGTGCCAGCATTACAGTATTATTTACCGCATCAGTAAACGCGGTGGCTGAAGCTTCATCGTGCATAATAAGTGATGACTCAACATACAAAGAATCATCTTTCCAATGAAAACTCAGCCCCCCTACTACAGGGTATTTCGCTAAGCGACTAATTGAGGCTAAAAACGCTTTTTCGGTATCCCCAGTATCAAACAAAAATTCTTTGTAATACCTATCTAACTGAGCATCGTTTACATCGAGTAGTTGTTGTTTATGATCAGCTTGGCGTAAAAACTGTTTTCTAGAGCTATAAACTACGGTTTCTGGTTCGGGGTCTTGGCTAAACCAAAACGGAATTGCCGCTTTAGTTTCTGTTTTTGGTAGTTGTGGTAAATACGCTTTTGCCATGGTTTCTATGTTACGCATAAAATAGTCACCCGCTTTGTCCCTTACACTACGCTCTTTTGAAAGCATGCCATCAATAACGTTTGCCAGCTCCTTAGGTAACATTAAACTACTGGCCGGTATAGCCTGAGCACCAAATCGGCAAGACTGCGCTGAGGCAAGTGCATATAGCGTTGATGCAACCCCCTGCTCATCAAAACGAGGGGATGACTTTTCACCCGACATTTGCGCATCACCTATAAAATAAACATCACCCATTCGTGCGTTAGTGGTACTTAAATCGCCGGACATTAAATCCATAAAATTACTGGCAATTGGGTTCCCTTGTTCATCTACTTGGGCATATACCGAACTCCCCCAGTCAACCAATGAAAGCTGCTTTTCATTTTCATCCCACACCAAGTTAGAGGGTTTAATATCACCATGTACAATAGGCTGCGGGCTTAAACCATTTTTATGACGACGTAAATCAAGCAACACATTTCTTAATTTAACCGCTAAGCTCATTATTTTGGCGGCCGGTAAGCGCCCTTGCTTTAGTGATACTTTTTCAAGGTCTTCACCAATGGCGCGCGCCATCATCAAAATACCTTGTTTTTTTATTCGCTCAAAGCCATAAAATGTTGGCACTAAGGGATTTTTGATTTGCGAAAGCATATACGCTTCATCTTCAAGACGATCACGTACACTTTGCGCGAGCGTAATTCTAGAAAACTTAAACACCCAAGGCAGGCCATGTTCATCATCCCCTGCAAATACAAACCCAAATGCCCCTGAGCCAATCATTTCTACCTTTTTATACCCAAGCAAAGTGAGCTGTTTAATACAAATATTAAGCCACTGACGATGTTTTTTTGCATCACGGTGTGACAGCAAATAAACCGACTGTTCTTCGTTAATATAAAAGTTGCGAATTTCTTTTGCTTTCAATGCAGAATCTCTAGGTTGGTGGTTAAAAGCTGCGTAATGCCTTTATGTTTGATAGTAACGCGGCCGTTATTTTTATTAAACCTTTAAGGTCACTTCCATTAGTCAAAGTTATATTATTTACTAATGATTTTGACGTATATCGCTGATATTTGCGGTTTCACCGTATCCTACTTACCCATAACAGCCTAAATAGGGTAAAACACCCCTTTAAATTATTCTTGGGTTAAAAAATGAAACGTATTATAAAAGCCTCTTCAATCGCGCTTGCACTGAGTATGTGTATTAATGCACAAGCTGCAGACTTTAACTTTTCTACAAAAGTAGACAGCGACGCAAATACGCTGGTTGTATTTTATAGCCAAGATGGCAGCAACAGCCAATTTAAAACACTTGATAAACAATTTGATGGCCAATTACAACGTGTTATCGATATAGAAAACTTCACTGGCGATTACGCAAAAGTCGCGCAACTTGTCGCGCCTAGTAAAAGTAACTACAGCCGTATTTTGGTTGTAGGTACAGGTAAAGCAGACGAATTAAATAAAGCAAAAGCGGCTAAGTTAGGCGGTAATATTCATGCTCGCCTAGTTAAAGCTAAAGTAGGCACTGCCAGCGTTATTTTTGATGATGTAACTGGCGCAAACGATAATGCTGCACTTGCTGCTAATTTTGCCCACGGTGCAAACCTACGCGATCACCGTTTTGAAAACTACAAAAAAGAACCAAGCACTGAAACAGTTAGCTATACGTTTGATGTTGATAACACCAAGCAAACTCGCAAGCTTTACAGCCAATTAGAGAGTATTCAAGCCGGTGTATTTTTAGCACGCGATTTAACCTCAGAAGTGGCTACAGAAATGACACCGGTTGATTTTGCCAATGCAGCAAAAGAATTAGCGTCGTTAGGCGTTACTATCAAAGTGTTAGAGCCAAAAGAGCTAAAAGAGCTAGGCATGGGCGCATTAGAAGCAGTAGGTAGAGGAAGCCAGCAAGGTGCACGTTTAGTAGTTGCTCATTATAAAGGCTCTGACGATGCCCCTATTGCCCTTGTTGGTAAAGGCATTACGTTTGATTCAGGTGGTTACAGCATTAAAACTGGTGCTTCTATTGCACGTATGAAGTCAGACATGGCTGGTGCTGCTGCAGTGCTTGGGACTGTAAAAGCAATGGCGTTAGCTAAAGCAGATAAAAACGTAGTAGCTGTTATGGGCATGGCAGCTAATATGGTATCGCAGTTTGCTGTTGCTCCAGGTGATGTTGTTCGCACTGCTGAAGGCTTAAGTGTAGAAATTTTAAATACCGATGCTGAAGGTCGTTTAGTACTAAGTGATGCAATGTGGTATGCACGTGAGCACTACAAGCCAGAGATCATGATTGATGTTGCAACACTTACCGGTTCAAAAATCCGTGCTGTAGGCAATGAATATGCGGCTGTGTTCTCAGATGACGATACGCTAGTATCGCAACTTACCCTTGCAGGTAAACAAGTAAACGAAAACCTATGGCGCTTACCATTAGGTTATAAAGATATGTTGAAGTCTGACATTGCTGATATAACAAATGTAGGTTCAGGTGGCCCTGGTGCAACCACAGCCGCTACTTTCTTAGAGCATTTTGCTGGCGACACCCGTTGGGTGCATATTGATATCGCTGGTAATGCATTAGTGAAAAAAGGCAAAGATGAGCTTTCACCAGGGGGAACGGGGTTTGGTGTTCGCTTATTAAGCGAATGGTTATTAGCTAACTAATTGTTTATTAATATTAATAAAAGCGCCAAAGTAGGTTTACTACTTTGGCGATTTTTGTACGAAAACAGTTTTATAGAGCTCAATACATCACTATTAATAAATCCTTAAAAGTGTGTTTATTATTTGATTTTGTTTGATTTATAATCAAAGATAGAAGGAACAATTAGTAACGAGGTCAAAGGAATGAAAATAACCTACCTGCTCTACAGCATTTTTTATTTAAGCATTTGTTTTCTTTTCTATTTTGAACAGCTCTCCACCATTGCTGCAGCAATTATAGTGCTGTTATCTGCAATTTTTTATATAAAACCAGCGAAATCTGAATCAGCAAATAACAATTCGTCACTAGGTGCCGTGCAGTCGTTCAATAACAAAATTGCACAAAACATTACCAAAGCCACCTCAAAAAATGCCATAGGTGCAGCTGAAGTGTCATTTTATGTTGATAGCTTATCTAAAGAAATAGACGCTTGTTATAACGAGAGTGAAACTGTCGGGCGTGCCACACACGAGCTTTCACAAAATAGTACTGAACTCAGTGACAGCATGACCACTATTAATCAAGCAATGGTACAAACAGCGCAAGCCTCAAGCTCTGCCGATAGCCGCTTACAAACGGCCACCAGCCAAATTGATTCGTTATCAGGCTCTATAGATAAAGTCGCCCAGCAATTAGATTTATTATTAAAAAGTGCCAGTGATATACAAAGCATTACCCAAGTTATTCAAAACATTGCAGAGCAAACCAACCTACTTGCTTTAAATGCAGCCATAGAGGCCGCTCGTGCAGGTGAGCAAGGTCGTGGTTTTGCGGTTGTTGCCGACGAAGTGCGTAACCTTGCAAATAAAACCAATGAAGCAACCAAACAAATTGCAGACATGCTTACAGACATTAACGCCAACAGTATAAAAACCAATGAAGATATGAAGCAGGTTTCACAGCAAAGTATTTCTGTAAAATCAGAGCTAGAAAACGTGACTCAATCCTTTTTAACAATTAACCAAGATATTGGTGCCTCATCTACCGCGCTTGATAGTATGCATCAGTCTGTTTCGGCATTTCAGCATGCAACCACACAAATAAATAGTTCAGTCACTAGCATCAGTAGTTTATTGGGCGAAGTTACTAAAAAAGGCAGTACAATTTCTCAGCAAGCGTCTTCTTTATCGCTGGGATCAGAATCAATATTTAGAGAGCTTGAAAACATAGAGTATGACGCATTCTTTAAACCAATCCTGACATCGGCTAAACACGCCAGTAAAGCAATTGGCGAATGTTTTGAGGGTTGGATCCAAAGCGGAAAAATAACCCAGCAACAACTTTTTTCGCAAAACTATAAACCCATCGAGAATACTAATCCAACCAAGTACACAACCGATTACGATAAACTTACAGATCAATCACTGCCGGCTATACAAGAACCAATACTGGAAAATAAAGACATTATTTTTGCAGGAGCCGTTGATACTAAGGGCTACTTTCCTACTCATAACAAACGCTTTAGCCAAACCCTAACCGGCAACTTTGAAAAAGATTTAGTAAACAACCGCACTAAACGTATTTTTAATGACCCGACAGGAATTCGCTGTGGTAGCCACACCGAAAGCTTTTTATTACAAACCTATAAACGTGATACCGGTGAAATACTGCATGACCTCTCGGTGCCAATTTATGTAAACGGTAAACATTGGGGCGGGTTTAGAATAGGGTTTAAGAGTACTAAACATTAAAAAAGGGAGACACATGGTCTCCCTTTTTATAGGTGATGCGTTTATTTTTTAGAAAACAGCATACGTTTAAAGGTGTTATCAGCCAAAATGTAATGATGAAATAATGCAGCCGCCGCATGTAAGCCTATTACGTAATAACCAACTTCGCCCGCTGTTTCGTGTATTTCTTTAATGGTTTTACCCAGCTCTTTGTTTTCACTTGCCAATGGAGGCAGCTCTAAACCAAAAAATGGCACAGGTTTACCTGCCATACTTAATATTAACCAACCCGCAATTGGCATAGCAAACATAAACACATACAGCGCAAGGTGTACAAATTTAGCTAATTTATTTTGCCATTTTGCAGGCTCAGGGTGTATAGCTGGTACCGAGCCCCCCACTACACGCGCAACTACCCTCACGCTTACTAAAGCTAAAACCGATAAACCCAACATAAAATGCCACATTTTAAAGGCATCACGGGTTTCAGTGCCTTTATCAAATAATTCGCGAAGTTCAATACTACCGTACACAGTCACAATTAAAATAAACATCAACCAATGCAAAGCAACAGAGAGTGTATTGTAATGAGTATCTGTATTTTTAAAATTCATAATACCTCCTAATAAACGCATTAAAGTTAAAAGCTCACTTATGCATATGAGTACATGTATACAGGCTAACCTTTACTCACTCACTGCTTAATGATCTGAAACATAGAATGAGTTAATAAGTCAGTTCAATAGTTTAATGATTCTGGAATTTAAGTATTAGTTATAATAACTGAGCAAGCTTAAAATAAACTTAAATAATAGGCATAAAAAAACGGCAACCTTAAGTTACCGTTTTAAAAATCAACGTGTTTTAGAAATAATAAATCGCTAAAATTGAATGAATTTCTAGGTCGTCAGTCTTTGTGTGCTAACCAATATTTGTACAGTTCGCTCTTTGATGTCTGAAGTCAAGATTTGACCCCTTTGGTTTGTAGATACTGAGGCAATCCCTTTATTTGCTAAGTTATCACGCCCCTCAGTAACATAGCGGTTTTCCCAGTAGGGATGAATGTGCCAGTCGTAGCTGTTATTAGGTTCAATGTTAGTTAACGTCTCAACTTTTATATGACCCGCCGCATCTACTGAAACATTTTGCACAGCACTATACTCTTGCGTAGTTTGCGCTAAAGCAAAGAAACTAAAACAAGCACTAAACGCAAATAAAAAACCGAAAATACATAACTTCATTAATAACCTAAACTTTCATAGTAGTATTAGCTTGGCTTTTCAAATTTAAACACTGCTAATCCTAAAAGCGCTATTACTATTGCAAAAGCTAACCAAGATGATAAAAGCTGTGCTGCAAAAAACCAACCCACTGCAGCGGCAATAACACTAAGAACAAGCTGAACCATAAGCGGAACTTTACCTTTGATACCGTAAGTAAGTTTATAAGCTTTAACTAATTCATCAGCCACAAAAAATTCACAAAGTGTTACGCTTTTAGTTAAACCGTGGGCATTTAACCTAATTTTAGCTGGGATGCCATTTACTTCAAACTCATGAGTAGAGCTAAACTTAAAGTTTTGTGCTTCAAACTATCTCACCGTTAACTTTTACAACTTCTTTTCCCGATACGGGCGAGCAGTAATAAGTAACTTCTACGTCATCACTGTAAAACTTAAAATGCATTCCACTTTTGGCCGAAACCTCTACTTTATTTGTCATCATCATCCTTATTGATATTAACTTTATTATATCGTTTCCAAAACAAGTTAACAGTATGTTTACAACAATAAATTACTAACTCACTAATAAAAATCTATACCTCATATAAAAACAAACTGTAGGACTAAAATCAAACTCGTTAACATTGCTGATCAGAACTAAACTTTTGTTAATCGGAAGTTAATTGATCTGCATCAATTCATTTTTGCACTTAAGTGCTATGCTAAGTTAATCGTCATTTATAATGGAAAATATAAAATGAAAATACAACCTAGTAAGCACACCCTATGGCTCCCTCTATTAGCTATTTTATTTAGTGGTAACCTACTTGCTGCCAGTAATTTAAAAACTGAACAAGCAATACTAACGCCTCCCCCTATGGTGCCACCCGCCATTAATAGAGATCACAGTGCAAAAGTAGTTATCAATCTAGAAACCAGAGAACAAGTAGGTAGAATTGCTGATGGCGTTGAATATGTATTTTGGTCATTTGGTGAAACCGTACCAGGGAGCTTTATTCGAGTTAGAGAAGGTGATGAAATTGAGTTTAATCTCTCAAATCATCCTAGCTCAAAAATGCCGCACAATATTGACCTACATGCCGTAACAGGCCCTGGTGGTGGCGCGGAGTCGTCATTTACAGCCCCAGGGCACACTTCTACATTTAATTTTAAAGCACTTAACCCAGGGCTTTATATTTACCATTGCGCCACGGCTCCTGTTGGTATGCATATAGCCAATGGTATGTATGGCTTAATTTTAGTTGAACCAAAAGAAGGCCTTGCGCCCGTAGACCGAGAGTATTATTTAGTACAAGGGGATTTTTATACTAAGGGCGAATTTGGTGAAGCTGGCTTGCAACCTTTTGATATGGCAAAGGCAATTGATGAAAACGCAGACTACGTAGTATTTAATGGCTCAGTAGGCAGCACCACAGATGAAAACTCTTTAACCGCTAAAGTAGGTGAAACAGTTCGATTATATATTGGTAATGGTGGCCCTAATTTGGTTTCTTCTTTTCATGTAATAGGCGAAATTTTTGATACCGTTTATGTAGAAGGCGGCAGTTTAAAAAATCACAACGTACAAACCACATTGATCCCCGCTGGCGGCGCTGCCATTGTTGAATTTAAAGTAGAAGTACCGGGCACCTTTATTTTGGTCGATCATTCTATTTTTAGAGCATTTAACAAAGGCGCACTCGCAATGCTAAAAGTAGAAGGCCCAGACGACCATTCTATTTTTACAGGCAAAACAGCTGATAACGTATATTTACCAGAAGGCTCAGCAGTACAGTCGTTAGATAATACATTTACTAAAATAACAGCCAACAATAAAGATGACCAAATACGATTCGGCCAACGTGTTTATGAGGCTAACTGTATGGCTTGCCATCAAGCTAATGGCGAAGGTATTCCCGGAGCATTCCCACCTTTAGCAAAGTCTGATTATTTGAACAACAACCCACTTTTAGGTGTTAATGCGATTATTAAGGGCTTATCGGGTCCGATTACAGTTAATAACGTTAACTACAACGGCGTAATGCCAGCAATGAACCTAAATGACGAAGATATTGCCAATGTTATTACCTTTGTACTAAATAACTGGGATAACGCCGGCGGAAAAATCTCTGCTGAACAAGTTGCTAAGCAGCGCAAGTAACATGATTTTTTCTTTATTAACGATGACACTTGCATTGGCAGAGCCACCTAAAATGGTAGCCCTGCCCGCAGGTAACTACAGGCCGCTTTATATGAATAAAAACAGCCCACAAACATTTGTGGGCGCTTTTAGCATAGATATTACGCCTGTGACTAACGCGCAATATTTAAAGTTTGTAACAAACAATCCACGTTGGCAGCCACAGCAAATACCTAGTATATTTGCAGAAGCTCAATATTTACAACATTGGCAACAAAATCAAACAGCAAAGCAGCCATCACAGGGGCAATTAAACAGCCCTGTAGTTAACGTGTCGTGGTTTGCAGCCCAAGCTTATTGCCATTCACTTAATAAAAGCTTACCCACGGTTGCTCAGTGGGAACGTGTTGCCAGTGCCAGTGCAACCCAGCCCAATGGCAGTCTAGAAAAAAGCTATAACCAACGTATTTTACAATGGTATAGCCGCCCTAGTAGCAAACAACTCCCTGAGGTTGGTACTAACCCTGCAAACTATTGGGGGGCACAAGACTTACACGGCTTAATTTGGGAATGGACAGAGGATTTTAACTCCGCTTTAGTCAGCGGCGAATCTCGTGGTGATAGTGATATAAATCAAAAGCTATTTTGCGCCGCAGGAGCGCAAGGAGCAGCTGATCCCAGTGATTATGCCGCATTTATGCGCTTTGGCTTTCGCTCTAGTTTGCAGGCCAAATATACTTTACCTAATTTAGGGTTTCGCTGTGCGAAATCAAAGGAGTAAAAAATGATAAAATATAACCCAGCTATAATTTCTAATAATATAACACTTAAAATATTAGGGCTGATATGCATGCTTGCCAGCTCATACGCTTACTCGCAAAACATACCACAAGACTCTGTTTATCAACTTAACAGTACATGGTTAGATCAAGACGCTAATAAACGTACTTTAAGTAGCTTTAGCGGTAAAAAACAAGTCATAAGCCTTATTTACACACACTGCTTACATACTTGCCCTACTATTGTTTCTACCATGCAAGCCATTGAAAATAAGCTGAGTGAGACTGAAAAACAAGACGTAGGTTTTATTTTAGTATCGTTAACGCCCGACACAGATACACCTGCAGTACTAAAAGAATTTGCACAAAGCCGAAAGTTAAATTTACAAAACTGGAGTTTATTAACCGGCACACCACAAGACGTTCGTAGTTTAGCTATGGTATTAAATATAAAGTTTCAAAACATAGACAACAATGAAGTTAATCACTCCAACTTAATGACAGGTTTAGATGAGCAAGGACGCATTAAATTTCAAGAGCTTGGAGTAATAAATAACGCAGCAATAGCCGCTGAAAAGCTCGCAAATCTTTAAAGCACGCTACCCTTAACTAAGCTATACAATGAATAAACACTCGCACAAAGCAGAGTGTTTATTTAATTTCAAAAATTTTATTATGGGACAGGCATTTAATTTTTATTAAAAAGCAAATGCGCAGTTTATTTATTATTTACTCCAGTGTATGGCTTTCATTGAATCACAACAGTTAAAGCTTATTCGATTTTAGGGAGATTTTAACGAGAGTTAGAGGCTTACACTTCATATGATGGATATTTGCTAACTTAAGCTGACACAGAGCTATGAACGACCTCAAATCATTGTTGTTTTATTGTTTTAATTAATCACACCAACTGCTTACTTCCGCCAAAACAATAAGAGTAAATTTTACTGGTTAGAACATAAAAACAGCGGATGATCGTATTTACTCTGCATTAAATAACTTACAGATTAACCAACACCTTTGTACCACTTAGCTTGGTTCTGCGCAGCTAAATTCATTAACCTTACTTTACTCCCCGCAAAGTTTGCATATTGCCTACGAAAATGCTGAATTGCGTTTAGCCAGTGTTATTTAAACACTGTATTACAAAGCATTATTTAGCGTGTGCACTACTTTATGGTAGCGGTATGCGGTTAATGGAGGTACTACGTTTGCGGATACAAGATATTGACTTTGATTATAACTGTGTTCGAATTTGGGATGGTAAAGGGGGGCAAAAATCGTGTTGTAACGCTTGCAGGAGAACTGATACCACAAATACGAACACAAATTCAATTAGTCGATAATTATTTACAATTAGACCTAAATAACTCGCTGTTTTGTGGCGTGTATATGCCGCATTTATTACGTAAAAAATATCCAAATCATAACAAACAGCTGGGTTGGCAATATTTATTTCCATCTTATAAACTCAGTATTGATCCTGAGAGTAAACAGCTAAGGCGCCATCATATTGATGAAAAGCAATTACAGCGCGATGTAAAAAAAGCGGCTTTTAATGCACACATTAATAAACACGTTACGCCACATACTTTGCGCAACTCATTCGCTACGCACTTACTGCAAAGCGGCGCTGATATACGCACAGTACAAACACAACTTGGGCACAGCGATATTCGTACAACACAAATTTATACCCATGTTTTACAGCAAAGTGCTAATGGGGTTATTAGGCCTTTTTCAAGATTATAAACTTCTCTATTTAAAACAAAAAAGCATAACCCACACGAGTTATGCTTTTTTAATTAATCTTAAACCAATTCATTTTACAAACGAATGCCGCCGTCTATTTCTACTACGCGACCGGTAAAAAAGTCGTTTTCGATAATATACTGGGCGGTATGAGCTATTTCAGCGGTTTCACCTAAGCGCCCTACTGGTGTTACAGCAAGCATGCGCTGTTTGGCTTCTGGCTTCATTACATCGGTCATCGCGGTGCTAATAACACCTGGGGCAATGGCGCCAACGCGAATACCAAAGCGGCCAAGCTCTTTAGCCCATGTAGTGGTTAGTGCCACAACACCCGCTTTTGAAGCAGCATAGTTAGTTTGGCCAATATTACCAGCACGCGCTACGCTCGACATGTTTACAATTACGCCGCCTTTGCCTGATTCAATCATGTGGCTAGCCGCTTCGCGCCCTGCTAAAAATACACCTGTTAGGTTAACGTCAATCACTGATTGAAATTGATCAAGCGACATCTTCCTTACCACTTTGCCGTCTTTGGCTTTTATAAACATACCATCGCGTAAAATTCCGGCGTTATTAATTAATACCCCAATATGACCAAAGTCATTGTTAATGGTGGTAAATACGTCTTCAACTTCGCTCTCAATGGTTACATTAGCGCTGTAGCCTTTAATAGTGCCTGTTACGCCTGCTAATCCAGATAGTTGCTCGGTTGCTTCATTTAATTGGGCTTGCGCCATATCAATTAAGGCAATATTAGCGCCCATTAAGGCAAACTTTTGCGCCATTGCAAAACCTAAGCCTTGTGCGCCACCGGTAATAACTACGGTATTATTTTTTATTTCCACGATACTTTCCTACTTCGAAAACAATTTAAAAATGGCACTAAAATCATCACTGCCTGCACCTTGGTGCTGCATCATAGTGTATAAATTTTTAGCCATTGAGCCCATTGGCGTCAGTGAATTACTTTGTTGCGCTGCTTCCATAGCAAGGCCTAAGTCTTTAGCCATTAAATCGACCATAAAGCCAGGTTTATAGTCGTTACTAGCTGGTGCGGTTTCCATAACGCCTGGGCAGGGGTTATAAAGTTCTAACGTCCAGTTACGACCCGAGCTTGCGCTCATTATGTCGCTGAGTACTTTTGCGTCGAGGCCGTTATTAATGCCCATTTGAATGGCTTCACTGGTGCCTGCCATTAAAATACTCAACAGCATATTGTTACATATTTTAGCAACTTGCCCTGCGCCAATAGCACCGGCATGGAAAATGTTTTTACCCATATCGACCAATACAGTATTGGCTTTATCAAATGCAGCTTGCTCACCACCCACAATAAAGGTCAGCGTACCCGCTGTTGCCCCTGCTACACCACCCGATACCGGTGCATCAACAAACGCAATACCTTGCTTGCTTAGGGCATGGCCTACATCACGAGCCGATTGTGCATCTATGGTTGAACAATCAATCACTAAGGTACTTTTACTTAGTACTTTAATTAAACCCGGTTGCTCGTCTGTGCCTAAATAAAGTGATTTAACATGTTTGCTTGCCGGTAGCATGCTAATTAGCACATCAGCCTCGTGCGCACAGTCACTAGCGCTTTGCGCCGCACTAGCCCCATGATTCACAAGCTCTTTAACGGCCTCTGCACTTAAGTCAAAAACGCGCACACTGTGGCCTGCTTTAACTAAGTTTGCTGCCATTGGGCCGCCCATGTTTCCTAAACCAATAAATCCTATATTAAGTTTACTCATCGCTTTACCCTTGTAAATTTAGTTGTGAAAAGTACGGCTCTAGCGGATGTTGCTCGCCAAAGCGATTTGCAAAAAAGCTCTCTACTACTTCGCTTGGCACATTATCTAAGGTTTTAAACTGCCACTGTGGCGTACCGTCTTTATCGATTAGTAAGGCTCGTACACCTTCTTGAAACTCGCCCACTTCGCCAGCACGAACCGACATACCTAATTCCATTTTAAAACAGTCAGCTAAGTTTTTGCCTTTGCTGTGTTTAAGCTGCTCACTCACTAAAGCACAACTTAATGGACAACCATGCGCCAACGATTTTTGTGCACGTTGTAGCCATTTGTCATCTGTGGTTAGATTTAAAATGTAATCGACCTGCTGCTGTAACGTGTCAAAGTCGCCTAACTTTTGAATTAGCGATAAGTTAGCTTTTAAATTGCCTTTGGGCATACGGCTAGAGTTGTTATCTAACTCAATAAGCAAGTTACTTAGCTTGTCGTGGTTTAAACTTGCTGTTTTACCCCATTTAGTATTGAGTAACGTTTCAACAAGCTCTGGGTATTTATCGGCATTTACAAAGTGATCGGCAAGCGATACAAGCTTAGCGTCTTCACAATTTATAGATGCCGAGGTAAGCCCTAAAAACAAACCAACATGGGCGGGCATTTTATGTAAAAAATAACTGCCGCCTACATCAGGGTAAAGCCCAATGGTTTGCTCTGGCATGGCAATGCGTGATGTTTCAGTCACTACGCGATGACTGGCACCGGCCATTAAACCTAAACCGCCGCCCATTACAATACCGTTACCCCAGACTAAAATGGGTTTGTTGTAGCAGTGAATTAGGTAATCGAGCTGATACTCTTGAGTAAAAAACTCTTCAACCAGTGAGTTCGGTTTACCTTCACTCATTGCTTTGTACAAGCTCACTACATCGCCACCGGCGCAAAATGCTTTTTCACCTGCGCCTTTAAGAACCACTAATGCAATGTCATCGTCTTTGTCCCATTGCTGTAGTTGCGGCTCGAGTAAGCTGATCATTTCAAAATTAAGGGCATTTAACGATTTAGGCGCATTTAAGGTTGCAAAACCAATGAGTCGGCCATTGTCTGTGGTTGCCGTTTCAAATACCACGGCAGCATCAGCTGAATTTAAACGAGTAAGTTCTGTCATTAGCCATTCACCCAAATAGCTTTACGTTTTTCTAAAAAAGCGTTCACGCCCTCTTGCTGATCTTCGGTATCAAATAAACCAACAAACAGTTCACGCTCCAGTGGCAATGTATTCGCCATTGGTTGATGACGCCCTTTTTGAATCAAGGTTTTACATGCAGCAACCGACGATGGACTTTGCTCTGCTACTTGGTTTGCCAGTTTTAATGCTGCGGCAAAGCTTTCACCTTGTGCAACCACTTCTTCTACTAAACCAATTTGCAGGGCTTTATTGGCTTTTAAGCGCTCACCGCATAAAATCATGCGTTTTGCCCAGCCCTCGCCAACAAGCCATGCTAAGTTTTGCGTTCCACCAGCACACGGTAATAAACCCACTTTTGCTTCAGGCAATGCCATTTGTGCTTGTTCTTCTGCAATACGAATGTCGCAAGCAAGCGCTACTTCAAGGCCGCCACCCATTGCATAACCATTAATGGCTGCAACCGACACACCTCTAAAATTAGTTAGCGCTTCGAATGCTTCACCAAATACACATGACATATCTGCAGCTACACCTTTATCGCCACTGGCAAATACATTGAGGTCGGCACCGGCGCTAAAAAACTTCTCGCCTTCACCAGTCAGTACTAACGCATAAATATTTTTATTGGTGTTGAGTTGATTTACTGTGTCTTTAAGCGCCACTAAAGTGTCTTTCGTCCAGGTATTCGCTGGCGGATTCGACATAGTTAAAATGGCAACATGACCTTCAATAGTTAATTCAATGCTAGGATTTGACATACTAATCTCCTTATAAAACTTCGCTGGCTGATTCGGCTAAGATACGACGTGCAATAATCACGCGCATAATTTCGTTAGTACCTTCTAGAATTTGATGAACACGTACGTCACGTACATGGCGTTCAAGTGGATATTCTTTTATGTAACCGTAGCCACCATGAATTTGTAGCGCGTCATTACACACGGTAAAACCAACATCGGTGGCAAAACGTTTAGCCATGGCGCAATAAGTGGTTTTTTCACTGTCGTTAGTATCGAGTTTAAACGCCGCTAAGCGCACCATTTGGCGTGCTGCTACAAGCTCGGTATTCATATCGGCAATTTTAAACTGTAGCGCTTGAAACGCAGCCAATGGCTTACCAAACTGGGTACGCTCTTTTAAATACTCACGTGCGGTATTAAGTGCCGCTTGTGCTGTACCAATAGAGCAAGTGGCAATATTAATACGGCCGCCGTCTAAACCTTGCATTGCAAATTTAAAGCCTTCACCTTCTTGGCCTAATAAGTTTGCGGCTGGAATACGCACATCTTCAAAGCTAATTAAACGTGTGGGCTGTGCATTCCACCCCATTTTTTCTTCTGCTTTGCCGTACTCAATACCTTTGGCATCTGCTGGTACAACAAACGCTGAAATGCCACTTGGGCCGTCGGCTCCCGTACGCGCCATTACCACTAATATTTCGGTTTCACCAGCGCCTGAAATAAACATTTTTGAGCCGTTAATAACATACTCATCACCGTCACGCACTGCTTTAGTTTTTAATGAAGCAGCATCAGAACCCGAGCCTGGCTCAGTTAAACAGTACGATGCCAGTAATTCACCCATTACTAATTGTTCAACGTATTGCTCTTTTACGATATCGGTCGCAAAACTGGCTATCATCCAGGTTGCCATATTATGAATAGTTAACATGGCCGTTGTTGCGGTACAGCCCATCGCCAGCTGTTCAAAAATAATGCTTGAATCTAAACGAGATAAACCTAAGCCACCGGCTTCTTCTGGGGTGTATAAACCACAAAAACCTAGCTCACCAGCGGCTTTTATTGTGTCTTTAGGAAAAATATGTTCGCGATCCCACTTAGCAGCGTGTGGTGCTAGTTCAGACTCTGCAAATTGGCGAGCGGTTTGCGCAAAGGCTTGTTGATCTTCAGATAAGTTAAAGTCCATGGTAGACCTCTTGTTGTGTTTTGTTTGTTGTCGGTGCATCCCATAACGGGAGTAATTAGTGAGGAGCGACAACACTGTGTGTTGTGCCCCTCTTTTTTATTAATTATTCAGTGCAATATTATTTAAGATTAATACTCATGTTTGGACCTGAGGCAATGTCATCCTCAAACCAACGAGAGGTAATCGTTTTAGTTTCTGTGTAAAAACGAATACCTTGTTTACCATAGGTGTGAGTATCGCCGTAGAATGAGCCTTTCCAACCCGTGAACGAGAAAAATGGTAAAGGCACAGGAATTGGCACATTAATACCCACTTGGCCTACTTCAATTTCGTGTTGGAATTTACGCGCAGCCGCACCACTTGAAGTGAATAATGAAGTACCGTTGCCGTAAGGGCTCTCGTTAATGAGCGCAATAGCTTCTTCAAGGGTATCAACAAACATACACGCCAGTACTGGGCCAAAAATCTCTTCTTTGTACAAGTTCATCTCTTTGGTTACATCAGTAAATAACGTTGGACCTACCCAGTTACCTTGCTCAAACCCTTCAACAGTAAAATCAGAGCCATCAATTAAACAGGTTGCGCCTTGTGCTTTACCATCGGCAATCAATGATAAAATACGCGCTTTTGCAGCTGGTGATGTTTGCGGACCATAAGCGGCGTCTGCATCATCCCATACACCTGGGCGTACACCTTCAAATCCGGCTTTAATTTCATCAACCCAGTCTTTTGCTTGGCCAACAAATACCGCCACTGAAATACCCATACAACGCTGACCTGCCGCACCTACAGAGGCCCCCACAAGGTTATTAACAACATGCGATTTGCTTGCATCAGGCATAATTACCATGTGGTTTTTAGCGCCCACACAGGCTTGCACACGTTTTAGATGTTGTGTGCCTTTAGAATAAATGTATGCACCCACACCACACGAGCCAACAAACGAAATAGCGCGAACCGCTTTGTCTTCTAATAAACGGTCTACTTGTGGTTTTGTACCGTGCACAACTTGTAAAACACCCTTTGGTGCACCCGCTTCAATAAATAGCTCAGCTAAACGCATTGGCGTAAGTGGGTCTTGCTCAGAGGGTTTTAAAATAAAGGTGTTACCGCACACAATTGCCAGTGGGAACATCCAAAGTGGGATCATCGCCGGAAAATTAAATGGCGTAATACCTGCACATACACCCAATGGTTGCATGTATGAATAGGTATCAATTTTACGCGCTACGTTTTCCATCGTCTCGCCCATCATTAATGATGGCGCATTAGCAGCTTGCTCGACTACTTCAATACCACGCCACACATCACCTTTGGCATCTTCAAATGTTTTACCTAATTCATGACAAATAATAGTGGCTAATTCATCATGGTTTTCTTTTAACAGCGCCGCGTATTTCATCATAATGCGCGCACGTTCTGTAATTGGTACGTCTTTCCACGTTTTAAACGTTTCGCTGGCAGAGGCAATAGCCGCGTTCATTTCAGCGTCTGTAGCACAAGGTACTTGCGCTAACACTTCTTGATTAGCAGGATTTACAACATCAATTAATTCATTTGAAGTTGATTGAATAAATTCGCCGTTAATGAGTAAGGGTACTTGGTGCATAATTAAAATCCTATTGATTAAATTGGGTACCGCAGCGTTTTTGTTATAGTTGCTGCGGCTTTATTATTAGTTAAAGTGCTTCTACGGCCATGGCAACGGCTTCACCGCCACCAATACATAAAGAGGCTACGCCCTTTTTAAGACCCCGGTTTTTAAGTGCATGGATAAGTGTTACTAAAATACGCGCACCGCTAGCACCAATAGGATGACCCAATGCACAGGCACCACCGTTAACATTAACTTTGTTCTCATCAAGCTTTAACTCGTTAATGGCTAGCATGGTAACCATGGCAAACGCTTCGTTAATTTCCCATAAATCAACATCGGCGGTTGTCCAACCTGCTTTTTCAAGCACACTGTTCATTGCACCAACAGGCGCTACGGTAAATTCACTGGGTTTTTGAGAGTGCGTGCTGTGAGCCACAATTTTGCACAGTGGTGTTAAACCCTCTGCTTTTGCTTTTGATTCGCTCATTAAAATCAGTGCTGCGCCACCATCTGAAATAGACGATGAGTTTGCCGCAGTAATGGTGCCGTCTTTTTTAAATGCTGCACGTAAACTTGGGATTTTTTCAGGGCGAGCATTACCAGGTTGTTCATCAATTGAAACTGTTACATCGCCTTTGCGGGTTTTAATAGTATGAGGGACGATTTCGTTGTCAAAGCTACCGTTTTCTATGGCTGCGTTTGCTTTACTTAACGAACCCAGTGCAAACGCGTCCATTTGCTCACGGCCAATGCCGTATTCATCAGCCGTGTCTTGAGCAAAACAACCCATTGCTTTATTGTCGTAAGCATCTTCAAGGCCATCGCTCATCATATGATCTTTTATTTCACCGTGGCCCATACGCATGCCGCCACGTGCTTTTGGAATAAAATACGGCGCATTAGTCATACTTTCCATACCACCGGCAATGGCTGATTCAATAGAACCTGCTTTAATAAGGTCATTCGCTAACATGGCCGCTTTTAAACCCGAGCCACATACTTTATTAATTGTGGTAGCGCCGGTGCTTAGTGCAAGCCCCGCTTTAAGCATTGCTTGACGCGCAGGTGCTTGGCCTAAACCGGCTGGCAATACGCAGCCCATAATCACTTCATCAATTGCATCATTGCTTAAACCCGTTTGAGCAAGTGCACCTGCAATGGCCGTAGCACCTAATTCGGTAGACTGCGCATCGCTTAGTGCGCCCATAAATCCACCCATTGGGGTGCGTTTTGCTGCTACAATTACAACGCTTTCGAAAGACATAAAAGGCTCCATTTTCAATTAACGCAAACATGTTTTATTATGTTTAGCTTAATGTTTAAACTAATCTGATAAATACGAGCATACATAAAATTTACGTTTACGCCAACGTAAATCTAAAATCAACTTTCTAATTAGTGTAAAAACTGTAAAGTTAGCTTGCTAAAAATTTATTACATACTGTCTAACTGGCTTATAACGTTTATAAACACTCAACTTCTGCTGTATTTCCGCTTTTATTTTATACGTCTAAACTATAACAACCAGATCGCACTTTACCTTTACGTAAACTTCACTTATATTGGAGTTATTCGAATGAGGTAAACATTACAATGAAATCAGATAATCAAACAAACTTTGCAAATTCAGCCAACGAGCCGGCTAAAAACGAACAAACTTTTAGCATTAGTGAATTGGCTAAAGAATTTGATATTACCACCCGCTCTATCCGTTTCTACGAAGACCAAGGGTTAATATCGCCAGAGCGCAATGGTCAAACACGTATTTACTCAAAGCGCGACAAGGTACGCCTTAAGCTAATACTGCGCGGTAAACGTTTAGGTTTCACCTTAGCTGAAACAGGTCGTTTGTTTGAACTGTATGATGCTGATAAATCAAGTGCAAAACAGTTAGTTACTATGCTTGACCTTATCAGTGAAAAAAAAGCCGATCTTTCACAACAGATGGATGACATTAAAGTGGTTCTTATGGAACTGGTCACCGCTGAACGTCGCTGTCGCGACACGCTTAGCAAAATAGATGAATAAAATATAATAAACATCATCAAACACACAGGAATGAATCATGAGCACTATTTCACTATATAAAGAAATGAATTTTGGCCTTGGCGAAACAGCGGACATGATCCGCAGTCATGTTAATAGCTTCGCAAGTCAAGAAATTGCCCCACTAGCTGAAAAAACAGACCTTGATAATGCGTTTCCCAATCAACTTTGGCCGCAAATGGGTGAAATGGGCGTTTTAGGCATGACCGTCGATGAAGAATTTGGTGGTGCGGGTTTAGGTTATTTAGAGCACGTTATTGCCATGGAAGAAATTAGCCGTGCAAGTGCCTCTATTGGCTTAAGCTATGGTGCGCATTCAAACCTGTGTGTTAATCAAATAAACCGTAATGGCTCACAAGCACAAAAAGAAAAATATTTACCTAAACTTATTAGCGGTGAACACATTGGTGCCTTGGCCATGAGTGAGCCTAACGCAGGCTCTGATGTTGTTTCTATGAAACTTAAAGCAGAGAAAAAAGGCGATAAATACATTTTAAACGGTAATAAAATGTGGATCACTAATGGTCCTGACGCTGATACGTTGGTAATTTATGCAAAAACAGATTTAAACGCCGGTGCTAAAGGGATTACGGCCTTTATTGTAGAAAAAACTTTCCCTGGTTTTTCAACCGCACAAAAGCTCGACAAACTCGGCATGCGTGGCTCAAATACCTGTGAATTGGTATTTGAAAACTGTGAAGTACCCGAAGAAAATATTTTAGGTAACTTAAACGAAGGCGTTAAGGTACTTATGAGCGGCCTTGATTACGAGCGAGTTGTTTTAGCTGCAGGCCCGTTAGGAATTATGCAAGCATGTATGGACATTGTGGTGCCTTACATTCATGAGCGTAAGCAGTTTGACAGCCCGATTGGTCAATTTCAGTTAATTCAAGGCAAAATTGCCGATATGTATACACAAATGAATGCTGCTCGCTCATATGTGTACACAGTAGCAAAAGCCTGTGATCGCGGCGAAACCACCCGTAAAGACGCAGCTGGCGCAATTTTATACGCTGCAGAGCTTGCAACTAAAATGGCCCTTGATGCAATCCAAATTTTAGGCGGCAATGGCTACATAAACGAATACGCAACAGGGCGTTTACTGCGTGATGCTAAGCTATACGAAATTGGCGCAGGTACCTCAGAAATACGCCGCATGTTGATTGGCCGTGAATTATTTACTGAAAGCCGTTAAGGATTAATTTATGACGATTTTAAAATCGAGCGTTAATCCCCACGATCCTAGTTTTGTGCAAAACCACAAAAATATGTCGGCGCTGGTGGATGATTTACGCGATAAAGTTGCCAATATTAGCTTAGGTGGTGGCGCTGCACTTAAAGAGCGCCATGAAAGCAGAGGAAAGCTGTTTGTTCGTGACCGTATCAGTACTTTATTAGATGAAGGCTCACCCTTTTTAGAAATATCGCAATTTGCTGCATTTGGTGTGTATGAACAAGAGATACCTTGTGCCGGTGTGGTTGCAGGTATTGGTCGCGTAAAAGGCGTTGAATGTATGGTGATTGCAAACGACGCGACAGTTAAAGGTGGCACCTATTTCCCGCTTACTGTTAAAAAGCATTTACGCGCACAAGATATTGCTGAGCGTTGCCACTTACCGTGTATTTACTTAGTTGATTCTGGCGGTGCCAACCTGCCAGAGCAAGACGATGTATTTCCAGATAAACTGCACTTTGGGCGTATTTTTTACAATCAAGCACGTATGTCGGGTAAAGGCATTCCACAAATTGCAGTGGTTATGGGCTTATGTACCGCAGGTGGTGCTTATGTGCCCGCTATGGCCGATGAAAGTATTATTGTAAAAGAGCAAGGCACTATATTTTTAGCAGGCCCACCACTGGTAAAAGCGGCAACCGGTGAAGAAGTTACCGCAGAAGAACTTGGTGGCGCCGATGTTCATTGTAAAACATCGGGTGTGGCCGATCATTACGCAGAAAATGATGCGCATGCATTATCAATTGCACGCCAATGTATAGAGCGAATTAATTACACACGCCCTACCTCCCCATTATTAGATGATGTAAAAGCTCCCCGTTACGATATTAACGAGCTTTACGGCATTGTTGGTACTGATCTTAAAAAGCCATTTGATGTGCGTGAAGTAATAGCCCGCACTGTCGATGACTCGTCTTTTGATGAATTTAAACGTTACTTTGGCGAAACACTGGTGACAGGCTTTGCCAGCATTTATGGCAACCCTGTGGGCATAGTGGCTAACAACGGTATTTTATTTAGTGAGTCGGCGCAAAAAGGCGCGCACTTTATTCAGCTGTGTGCTCAGCGCAACATTCCATTGGTATTTTTACAAAATATTACTGGCTTTATGGTCGGTAAAAAATACGAAGCCGAAGGCATTGCTAAACATGGCGCTAAAATGGTGATGGCGGTGTCGTGTGCTGATGTACCAAAATTCACCGTGCTTATTGGTGGCTCTTATGGCGCCGGCAATTATGGAATGTGTGGCCGTGCATTTGAACCGACCATGATGTGGATGTGGCCAAATGCCCGTATTTCAGTCATGGGTGGTGAGCAAGCTGCAGGTGTTATGGCACAAGTTAAACAAGATGGATTAGCCCGTAAAGGCGAAAGCATGAACGAGCAAGAAGTTAGCGATTTTAAAAAGCCAATTATTAGTCAATACGAACAACAAGGTCATCCTTATTATGCCAGTGCCCGCTTATGGGACGATGGCATTATAGACCCTGTCGATACACGTAATGTGTTGGGGCTTGCATTAACTGCAGCTAAAAATGCACCACAGCGTGAGTCTAAGTTTGGCGTATTTAGAATGTAACCGGAGCGCACAATGTCAGTAACACTACAAATAACAAAATCTAATGTGGCTGTACTCGTTTTAAGCCGCCCAGAAAAACGTAATGCGTTTAATAGCGACGTTATCCATGAGCTTATTCAATGTATTGAACATGCTAATACGCTCGATATTCGTGCCTTAGTACTCAAAACCGAAGGTAAACATTTTTCAGCCGGTGCCGACTTAGCCTGGATGAAATCGATGGCAGATAATAACTATAACGATAACCTAGCTGATTCAATGCAACTGGCTAAACTTATGCAAGTATTAGCACAGAGCCCGCATCCTACAATTTGTGCGGTACAAGGTGCCGCCTTTGGTGGGGCATTAGGCTTAATTGCCTGCTGTGATATTGCGCTTAGTAAAGACGATGCACAATTTTGTTTAAGTGAAGTTAAACTTGGGCTAATACCTGCCGTGATCAGCCCTTATGTGATTAAGGCCATTGGTGAGCGTGCTGCACGCAGATACTTTTTAACTGCAGAAGTGTTTGATGCCCACACAGCAAAGCAACTAGGTTTAGTGCATCAAATTACTGGGAACTTAGAGACAGCCCTCGATAATTTGCTGCAAACCTTGATTGATAACGGCCCTATTGCCGTTAAAGCCGCAAAAGCACTTATTAACGATGTTGCCAATAAAGAGATAAACGAGGAGCTAATTACACTGACTGCAGAGCGTATAGCTAAAATTCGTGTATCAACTGAAGGCCAAGAAGGACTGAGCGCCTTTTTTGATAAACGCCCTCCCCAATGGCAACTCTAGGACGCATTATGAACACAGTACAATTACAAAAAATTCTGATTGCTAACCGTGGCGAAATTGCCTGTCGTATTATGCGCACCGCAAAGCAAATGGGCTTAACCACGGTTGCGGTGTATTCAGATGCAGATAAAAACGCGCAACATGTAAAAATGGCCGACGAAGCCCACCATATTGGTGTTGCGCCAAGTAAAGATTCATACCTAGTCGCAGATAAAATTTTGCAGGTTGCTAAAGCCAGTGGTGCTGATTGCATTCATCCAGGCTACGGCTTTTTATCAGAAAACAGTGAATTTGCTAAAGCCTGTGAAGCCCATAACATTGCTTTTATTGGCCCACCAGCAACGAGTATTGAAGCAATGGGCTCAAAAACCCGTGCTAAAGAAATAATGGCCGCGGCAAACGTTCCTTTAGTCCCTGGTTACTATGGTGATAAACAAGACCCTGCTTTTTTGCAATCTGAGGCTGAAAAAATTGGTTACCCTGTTCTTATCAAAGCGGCCTTTGGCGGTGGCGGTAAAGGGATGCGAGTGGTAGAAAAGCCGAAAGACTTTATAACTGCACTTGAAGGCGCACAACGTGAAGCCATTGCCGGTTTTGGTAACGATTTAGTGCTATTAGAGCGCTACGTTAATCAACCTCGCCATGTTGAAGTACAAGTATTTGCAGATAATCACGGTAACTGTGTTTATTTGGGTGATCGTGACTGTTCGTTACAACGTCGACACCAAAAGGTGATTGAAGAAGCCCCTGCTCCAGGTTTATCTGACGCGCTGCGTAAAGAAATGGGCGAAGCAGCTGTTCGCTGTGCATTAGCCATTAATTACCGTGGTGCGGGTACTGTTGAGTTTTTACTTTGCGGTAATGAATTTTTCTTTATGGAAATGAACACTCGCCTGCAAGTAGAGCACCCAGTGACCGAAATGGTAACCGGCGTTGATTTAGTGAACTGGCAAATTAATATAGCGGGCGGGCAAACACTGCCGTTAAAGCAATCTGATATTCAACTGCAAGGCCATAGCTTTGAAGCGCGTATTTACGCCGAAGACCCTGCAAATGACTTTATTCCGTGCTCAGGCACCATTGAAGCGCTACATGTCCCCGTTAATAGTGAATTTGTACGCATAGATACCGGGATTGCCCAAGGTGATGAAATAAGCCCCTACTACGACCCAATGATTGCAAAGTTAATTGTTCATGATGATAATCGCGAACAAGCGCTTTCTCGTTTGCAACAGGCGCTTGAGCAATTTCATTTAGCAGGCTTTAGTACCAATATTGGCTTTTTACATAACTTAGCTTGCCACGCAAGTTTTAAACAAGGCGCGCCAAGTACACACTTTATTGCTGAGCAAGGTGATTCACTCGCTGCAGTTGATGAGTCATTATTGCTATCAAGCCAGCTTATTGCCGCTTTTGCCTATTTAGAGTCGTTAAACACGCACCAAGCACAAAACAATAGTGCCAGCCCTTGGCAACAACTGAGTGGGTTTACTTTAAATGCACCGCAGGCAATTAAAATCCCATTTGTAGCTTTACCGCTAAGCGCCGTCAAAACAGCGCAGGGTTACAATGTGACACACAGCGCGGGCGTATACAGTGTACAAGGGAAGCTAAATAATGGTGTGTGCAACGTATTTATTAACGGTGAAAAGCACAGTGCGCATGTCAACATAACTGACAATGAAATTACTGTAATGAATAAAGCACTGCAAACTAAGTTTGAATGTGTTGATAAACATTATATTAGTTCACACGAAAATGACGCGCTGCCGCTCGCTGCGCCACTCAATGGCACGGTAGTAAAACATTTAATTGAAGTAGGTAGCACTATCACCAAAGGTGATGCCGTTGTTATTATTGAAGCCATGAAAATGGAATATACACTTAATGCACCACATGACGGCATATTACAGAGTTACTGCTTTGGTGAAGGTGAACTAGTTTCACACGGCGCACTGTTAGCCATTGTTGAAGATACGACTGTGCAGGAAGGTGCTTAATGAGTGCCTTTGCAAACAAAGTTCGTATTGTTGAAGTGGGTGCACGTGATGGTTTACAAAATGAAAAAACCGTCAGCACAGAAGATAAAGTAACACTTATTAATGCCCTCGCCGCCGCGGGATTAAAAGATATAGAAGCTGGTGCATTTGTATCTCCCAAATGGGTGCCACAAATGGCAGACTCAAGCGAAGTGATCAGTGCCCTTAATCTTCCAGAGATTAATTTAAGTGCCTTAACGCCAAATTTAAAAGGCGCACAAGCTGCGCATGCTGTTGGTATTAAAGAATTTGCTATATTTACGGCGGCCAGCGAAGCGTTTTGTCAAAAAAATATAAATTGTTCAATAGCGCAAAGTATTGATCGTTTTAGCGAGGTAATGACTTTTGCTAAAGCCAATAATATACGCGTTCGTGGTTATGTAAGCTGTGTTTTAGGCTGCCCTTATGAGGGAGACGTTGACCCTCAGGTTGTTTTAAACGTGGCACAAAAGTTATTAGCACTTGGCTGCTATGAAGTGAGCCTTGGCGATACTATTGGTGTCGGTACCGCAGGTAAAGTGACTGAGCTGCTTACATTGCTGCTCAAGCATATTGATAAAAGTAAGCTTGCAGTACACTTTCATGATACCTATGGACAGGCGCTCACAAATATTTACGCAGCCTTAAGCCTAGGTATTTCAACGGTTGACGCTGCCGTTGCTGGCCTTGGTGGCTGCCCTTACGCTAAGGGTGCGTCAGGAAATGTTGCCACCGAAGATGTTGTTTACTTACTGCAAGGGCTTGGCATTGAACATGGAATTGATTTAAAAAGGCTTGCACAAGCAGGTTGGCAAATTACTAATGCGCTTAATAAACAGCCTGTTAGTAAAGTTTCAGTGGCATTACACACACAATAATTGCAATAGCATAGAATGAGGAGTCACTCATGGCCGGTTTTGATAAAGTAGTTTCGAGTTACGAAGCTGCAATGGAAGGTTTAAAAGACGGCGATACTATCATCGCTGGTGGTTTTGGTTTATGCGGTATTCCCGAGGGATTAATAGCCCAAATTAAAAAAATGCAAACCAAAGAGTTAACGGTCGTATCGAACAATTGCGGCGTTGATGACTTTGGTTTAGGGCTTTTATTACAAGACAAACAAATTAAAAAAGTGGTTGCCTCTTATGTGGGCGAAAACGCTCTTTTTGAACAACAACTACTTAATGGCGAAATTGATGTAGAGCTAACACCGCAAGGGACTCTAGCAGAAAAAATGCGTGCTGGTGGTGCCGGTATTCCTGCTTTTTATACCGCCACGGGTTACGGTACGCCAGTAGCTGAGGGTAAAGAAGTAAAAGAATTTAATGGTCGCCCTTATATTTTAGAAGAGTCAATTACCGGTGAATTTGCCATTGTAAAAGCATGGAAAGCAGACCGTTACGGTAATTTAGTATTTCGCCATACCGCAATGAACTTTAACCCAATGGCCGCAACCGCAGGTAAAATTACCGTTGCCGAAGTGGAGGAGATTGTTGAACCCGGTGAGCTAGAGCCAAGTCAAATTCATACCCCTGGCATTTTTGTAAATCGCGTGATCAAGGGCAACTTTGAAAAACGCATTGAACGTGTTACCACACGAGATTAAGCAGGAGCACTTAAAATGGCATTATCACGTGAACAAGTCGCAATGCGCGTCGCTCAAGAGCTACAAGATGGGTACTATGTTAATTTAGGCATAGGTATTCCGACACTCGTCGCAAACTATGTACCCGATGGCATAGAAGTTATGCTACAGTCCGAAAATGGCCTATTAGGTATGGGTGAATACCCAACCAAAGACACTGTAGATGCAGATATGATCAACGCGGGTAAAGAAACCGTGACGGCAGCTACCGGTGCAGCTATATTTAATAGTGCAGATAGTTTTGCCATGATACGGGGTGGTCATGTAGACTTAACGGTTCTGGGCGCATTTGAGGTAGACCAAAACGGGTCTATAGCCTCATGGATGATCCCTAAAAAATTAATAAAAGGCATGGGCGGAGCAATGGATTTAGTTGCTGGTGCAAAAAACATTATTGTTACTATGACCCATGCCAGTAAACACGGCGATTCTAAATTATTAGAAAGCTGTACGTTACCGCTGACGGGCGTTAACTGTGTTAAAAAAATAGTAACCGATTTAGCCGTATTAGAAGTTAAAGACGGCGCATTTCATTTGCTAGAACGCGCACCAGGCGTATCAGTTGATGAAATTATTAGTAAAACGGCAGGTAAATTGCTTGTTGACGGTGATATTCCTGAGATGGTGTTTTAAACTACTCACAATTTCACCCTGTACCGACCTCATTCCCAGTGCCAATGGCGCTGAGTTACCCAAAATCCCTCGCAAGAGGGATTTTTTTTGCCTTTGTTTTAGTTTTTGCACTATAGTGACAATTTAACGCACCACTTAGGTGAATTCGCCCTAATAAAAAAATTAAATAACTGATATAGTTAACTTTTATTTTTGGTTTAATAATTGCCTGTAATAAGGTGATTGAAATAACTTTATATTGGATACCATGCAAACACCTATTCGCGGCCTTCGCTCTTTTTGTTTTGCCGCAAAAAGCTTAAGTTTTAAACATGCCGCCAAAGAGCTGTATTTAACGCCATCGGCGGTCAGCCATCAAATAAAGCAGCTAGAAGAGCAGCTGGGCATTGATTTATTTCAAAGGCAAACCCGTTCCATAAGCTTAACGCCAGCTGGAAAAAACTTTTTTGAAGCGATTTACCCCATTATAAATATGCTGGAAAGTACCATTACCGAATTTAGTCAGTTACAACAAAATGTGAATTTGACGATTACCCTGCCCGAGTTTTTTGCCAGTGAATTGCTAATGCCAAAACTCAGTGAGTGGACGAGTGAGCATCCTAATATTAATTTACACATGGACACCCTTAAAACACGCAAAGAGTTGACACGCCAAAGTGATTTATCAATCATTTTATCTTCGAGTAAACCGCTTGATGGGCTGGCTACTGAGTTATTTAATTTAGAATATATTCCAGCGTGTAATAAAAAGCTGCTCGATCAGTGGCAAAACGATCACTGCCAGGCGCTCAATCAAGTGCCGCTTATTGTTCATAAAGCCCGGCCTTGGGCATGGCACCAATGGGCTGAAAAAGTCGGTATTGATGACTTTTCCCCTGCACAAATTATTCAAATAGACAGTATGTTTGGCGTTGCACGCGCTGCACAGCAAGGTATGGGCATTGCACTTATTCCTTTGCCAATAAGTCAAAGCTGGCTGGATGAGCAATGGCTTTACAAACTGTTTGAGCAACCACTAACAACAAAAGACAAATACTATTTAGTTCAGCATGGCTCAAGTACCGCTAATCACCCTCTCGATTTGTTTGCAAAATGGGTGATTACCACCTTTAGGCAAACTAAATAGCACATTCAATTAAGCGCTCCTTGTTGAGCGCTTATTAGCTAATTTTAAAGTGTGCAATTTTTATTTTTTAAAATCCCCCCTATCGGAAATACAACAAAACTCTTATTTATCAGTGCTTTATTTATTGGAAAAATCTAAAGCCCCATAAGTTAGTTTTTTTCACTTATTAGTTTTGTTTTTATCGCTTGTCGAAATTGAGTAAAAGCTCTAAAGTTAACTCAACCAAACGGCAACACGCTAAAAAATATAAAACGTGTTACCAAAATCAGATTTCATTAGTTTGTAACAACGAGCTAGTAAAAAAGAATCTTTATTGTGTGTGAAGATGTTGTCAGTGTAAAAAACAGCTCAAGTTCGGTGGTGACTTAGCTTGAGTTGTTTTTATTTTTACCCTTACACCCGCCAATAAACTTAAGAATCTTTATTGTGTGTGAAGATGTTGTCAGTGTAAAAAACAACTCAAGTCCGGTGGTGACTGAGCTTGGGTTGTTTTTATTTTCATTCTCATCAACAACAATAAGCCAGAGTTAGTTTTGTACTAATACAACCCCCCCGAATCTTTATTGTGTGTGAAGATGTTGTTAATTGAAATGCAGCGACCGTTAAGTATCTACTTAATCATCGCTGCTTTTTTTTGCTTAAAATTTACTGTTTTCTGGCTACAAATTCTAAAACAGTCGCATTAATACAATATCTATCTTGCCCTCTTGGCCCCTCACCCGGAAATAAATGCCCTAAGTGAATACCGGTACTTTTAGACTTAAGCTCAATGCGCTGCATTCCCCAGCTATTATCTTCATGTTGGGTTACACTGTCTTTTATTGGGTGAGTAAATGAAAGCCAACCGGTGCCTGAGTTAAATCTATCGCGGGTATCAAATAATGGCTCACCGCTTAGTTTATCAATAAAGATGCCATCGGGCGTGTTTTTAAAAATAGCATATTCTTTGCAGTAAGGGCTGTCGGTTTTAGCATTAAACGCCACCCTATAAGCTTCACTGTTGCCAAGCTTAAACGCACCTAATGCTTTATAAAATTGCTCTGGGTTCATGTAGCCTTGGCGAGAATATACTTCAACCCCATTTTCTAAAAATAATATGGTAGGCGTAGCCCATGTCGCCGATTTAATCGTTAACCCATCAAGCTGATCAGCATGGCGGAAAGTCATTGGAATTGTGCCTTTATAATCATTGGCAACGGCCGCTTTAAACTTTTCGCAGTAAGGGCAATAACTTTGCGAGTCTAAAATGACAATCTGTTTGCCATTTAATAGTGCAGTGTTATCTATCTTAGGTTTATTACTTTGGGTAAATACAACGCCGGTTGAATGATCAGGGCAATAGCCGTTTGGATTTTTTTCAAGGTAATTTTGATGATACTCTTCAGCCGAATAAAAGCGCTCAAGTGGCTTTATTTGCGTCACTATTTTTCCATAATCGGCTTTACTTAATAATTGCTGATACTCACTCGTGACCGCTTTTGCGATGCTCGCTTGCTGATCGGTAGTGGTTAAAATAATAGAGCGATATTGCGTGCCTACATCATTACCTTGACGATTCTTTTGCGTTGGATCGTGGCTCTCGTAGTAATTTTGCAACAGCTCTCTTGCCGAAATAATATTACTATTAAAGGTAACCTGCACCACTTCGGCGTAATTATCTTCATCAAAGCGACGGGATAACTTAGTGATATTTCTATAGGTTGGCTTAAACCCCCGACCATCGGCGTAACCCGATTCAGCGTCTAACACACCATTAAGTGCTTCGTAGCGTTTTTCTGCCCCCCAAAAACAGCCTGAACCCAGCACTATTTTTTCAACATGCATGGTTGCATCTAAATCAGTTGGTTTGATTATTTCATCTGACGATATAGCACTCATTGCACTTAGTAAGCCCACAATGGCAAACGCCGATAGTATTACCCGCTTAAACATACGATGACCTCTTAGTTTTAGTTACAGCAGACCTTTAAACGCAAGAATAAATTTCACACGCAATAAAACTTTACGAAGACGGGAATTTAATCGATCCGAGTTTGTCTATTAATATCGTAATAGCACAACGACTGTGATAGCTTAAATACAAACAATATTAATAAGTTATCTGTATGAGCACTTTGCCAAGTATAAAAATATTAACAAATTCTAGTCTGCTTTTTGATGTTTCTCACTACAGCGAACAACACATACTTGCGACGCAAAAAAAACTCTGGGCGCTGTCACAGTATTGTAAAAACACCAATGAGTTTATAGATTTAGTCCCCGGAATGAACTCATTAACCTTGTATTTAAAATCAGCCAGTAATTTACATCAATGGCAAAACACCTTAACCAAACTATGGGATGAGGTTGATGATTACGCCTTTGAAAGTCAGCATCATAAAATAGACACCTATTACCAAGGTGAGGATTTAAACTATGTGGCTAATTATCACAAGCTAACAATAGATGAGATAATTAATTTACACAGTAAAGAAATTTACCATGTGTTGTTTTTAGGTTTTGTGCCCGGTTTTCCTTATTTACATGGGCTCAATTCTCAACTGTTTACCCCAAGGCGTGATAACCCACGAGTCAGTGTTCCTAAAGGCGCGATTGCGATTGGGGCAGACCAAACAGGCATTTATCCTGAAAACTCACCTGGTGGCTGGCATATTATTGCTCATACTGATGCCTGTTTATTTGATGCAACCGCCTCAAACCCTTGTTTATTTAAACCCGGTGACACCCTTGAATTTGTGCCTGTTAAAAGGAGTAAACAATGATTAAAATAATCAAACCCGGTATACAGCTTACAATCCAAGATTTAGGCCGTGTGGGTTTTCGTCATTTAGGGGTTAGCCGCTCGGGTAGCTTAGACGCCTATGCGCACATTATTGCCAATCGCTTAGTAAATAATCACGATAACGATGCCGTACTTGAACTCACCGTTGGGTTATGTGAATTGCAATTTCAGTGTGATACCGTTATTGCCCTTCATGGAGCCGACTTAAACGCTAAAATTGACACTCAAGCCGTTTACCCCGGGTGGAGTTATCCGGTAAAAGCAAAACAAACACTTAAATTTGATACAGGACACGGTGGCTCCAGAGCTTACATTGCCGTAAAAGGTGGAATTGAATGCCCTGAAGTTATGGGTTCTAAATCAACCGACTTAGGGGCAGCCATTGGTGGTTTTAATGGCCGAGCATTACAAAGCGACGATATTATAAAAATAACCCCATATACTCAGCCTTGGCTATGCAATAAAGGTGCATTAACACCGCCTAAACGAAAAGTTATTCGGCTACATCAAGGCCCACATCATGAACTACTTACACCTGAGTGTATAAACGCTTTCTGTACCACCTCATTTACTATTAACCCGAATAGTAATCGAATGGGAGTACGCTTAGATCATAATAATAGCCAAATAATGCAACACTCGCTCTCACTGCACTCACTCGCAGTAGCACCCGGAAGCGTGCAACTCCCACCTGATGGCAACCCAATTGTGCTGTTAAATGATGCACAAACAACGGGGGGCTACCCATTGATAGGCCATGTAATAGAGGCGGATTTACATCAGTTTGCTCAGTTTAGAACCGCCGATTCTATTACTTTTGAGTTTGTAACGCTTGAACAAGCAACCGCGGCAAAAAGTAAACTCGATGCGCATCTATCTCAGCTTAAATTGAGTTTAAATCGCTATTGGACTAATTAACTTAAAGCTATTTTCTTAACGATTATATTTGCACCCACTTGGTGCAAATATAATTTTACATGAGCATTAAATGCTTATCCCTGCCTGTTTTAAATTAAAAATTGTACAATTCGTTGCTATCACACTATCGACCTCACCATGTTGGTGCACCAGTAACTTGTTTGGTGCATAAATTATTCTTATTAATTTAAAAAAGCCGTGTGACTTAGTTATTTATTTCTGATAAAACAAGGTTAGTCTTTAGCAAACTCGCTATCGTAGGCACTTAATAGGAATGAGGAAAAATTATGTGTTCAATTTTTGGTGTACTCGATATTAAATCGGATCCCAGCCAGTTACGCACTCAGGCAATCGAAATGTCTAAACTGTTACGTCATCGTGGGCCAGATTGGTCTGGTGTGTATTCATCTGATAAAGCAATTTTAGTGCATGAGCGCTTAGCCATTGTTGGCGTATCAAGCGGTGCTCAACCCCTTTACAACCCAGAAAAAACCCATATTTTAGCGGTTAATGGCGAAATTTATAACCACAAAGAGCTGGCCGCTAATTTAGAGGTCGACTTTGATTTTCAAACCCAGTCAGATTGTGAAGTGATTTTAGCCCTGTATAAACAAAAAGGGCCGGCATTTTTAGATGACTTAAATGGTATTTTTGCTTTTTGTTTATATGACGAAGAGCAAGACGCGTACTTAATTGGTCGCGATCACATTGGTATTATTCCACTGTACACAGGTCACGATGAGCACGGTAACTTTTATGTAGCGTCAGAGCTCAAAGCGCTCTCACCTATTTGTAAGCACATTGAAGAGTTTCCGCCGGGGCATTACCTGTACAGCAAAGACGGCAAATTAACCCCATACTATCAACGTGATTGGCAACGCTATGACGCCGTTAAAAACAACGATGCTAAAGCAGAAGATGTAAAAGATGCATTGGAAGCGGCGGTTAAGCGCCAGCTTATGTGTGACGTACCCTATGGGGTATTGCTATCGGGTGGCTTAGATTCATCAGTTATTTCCGCTATTACCCAGCGCTTTGCTGCAAAACGTATTGAAGATAACGATGAAAGCGATGCTTGGTGGCCTAAACTGCATTCCTTTTCGGTGGGTTTAGAAGGCTCCCCTGATTTAGCCGCAGCGCAAAAAGTAGCTGATATGATAGGGACTATTCACCACCCTATTATCTTTACTATTCAACAAGGTATTGATGCACTTAAAGAAGTGATTTACCACATTGAAACTTACGATGTAACCACCATTCGTGCATCAACCCCAATGTACTTAATGGCCCGTCAAATTAAAGCCATGGGTATAAAAATGGTGCTCTCAGGTGAAGGTGCAGATGAATTATTTGGCGGTTATTTATATTTTCATAAAGCACCCAATGCACAAGAGTTTCATGAAGAGCTGAACCGTAAAGTTTCAAAGCTCCATATGTTTGACTGTTTACGTGCCAATAAATCAATGGCGGCTTGGGGTGTTGAAGCACGCGTACCATTTTTAGATAAAGAATTTGTTGATGTGGCAATGCGCATTAACCCTGAAGCTAAAATGTGTAAAGACGGCAAAATTGAAAAACACATTTTACGTGCAGGCTTTGACGGTTACCTCCCAGATGAAGTGTTATGGCGTCAAAAAGAGCAATTCTCTGATGGCGTTGGCTACAGCTGGATAGATACCTTAAAAGAGTTTGTTAATGAGCAAGTAACGGATCAAGAATTGGCGAATGCCAAATTTAAATACCCAATTAACACGCCAGACTCTAAAGAAGCATATTTTTACCGCAGTATTTTTGAGTCGCACTTCCCAGGCGATGCCTCGGCTAAGTGTGTACCACATGGTAAATCAGTTGCGTGTTCAACCCCAGAAGCACTCGCATGGGATGCATCATTTCAAAATAATGCCGACCCATCAGGGCGCGCCGCGGGCGTTCATAACGAAGCGTACAAATGAAAATTTAACCATCCTAAGCTGCAGTGTTAAAGCTGCAGCTTTTTTTGGTGTCTTTGTGCGTAATTTTCTTAAAATGCTTATTGCACTGAGAGAAGTGAATGAGAAGAAAATGAGAAAGTAAAAGCCATTCTGCCTCATCATTTTTGTTTAATTATGTGGCTTTGTTACTTCTCTAAAAGCGCAGCGTCACTTTATCCTCTTTGTGAGTTAAGCTGTTAAGACTCAAAATAAATGAGAAAGCAAATTAGTTTAAACTGCAAAATAAGTATGCCACCTTTTTATAAAAACTACTTTAACATTGCTATTTTCATTGCTGATTCTATTAACCTCCCCTTGGCTAAAAATCCAAAGCTATAAAAATGTAATTAAAAAGTCATAAAAAAGCCCATTTAACAAATTACTCTTAGTTTTAAAAATCAGAGTACGCTTTTAGCGTATCCAATTAAGTGATTTATCTGTTTATACGCCCTATTAATATGAATATTCATTAACTTAGCTTTGCATTCATTGCCATTTACGACTATAAAATAAAGTACTAACGCGTTAGTTTACATTTTCTTAGCGACCAGACATCTACAATAAAAAGACAAAGTCAGCTCAAAATTTTAGCAAAGTGTTAATTCTTTCGTATTTAATATTTAACTCCCCTAGCAGTAAAGGTATGATGGGCAATTAAATTAGTTAGTCTTCTAATTATTCGTGTTGTTAGCTTTGGCAAAGAATCTAATAAGACGAATACAGTGAACTATAAAAAACTGGCATTAAGCCAGCCTGTTTCATTAACCAAAGAGGTATTGCATGAGCGAGAATCATGACAAGTACAGTATTGACAATACGGACTACACCGTAGGTCAAGACAACGTGCAAAAATGGGGGTTTGATATACATAACCCTGTATTCGGAATAAGTGCAGGGTTAATAGCGCTGTTTTTAATTGCCGTATTAGTATCTGATGCCGAAGTTGCTAAAACGACGCTAGATGGTATTAAAACCGATATTATTAATAATTTTGACGGCCTGTTTATGTGGGCTGCTAACTTCTTTGTTATTTTTTGTTTAGTTTTAATTTTTTCGCCTTACGGCAATATCCGTTTAGGCGGCGACGATGCTAAACCATCTCACTCTCGTATTTCTTGGCTGGCAATGTTATTTGCAGCAGGTATGGGTATTGGCTTAATGTTTTGGGGAGTTGCTGAACCGGTGGCTTATTACACCGGCTGGTATGAAACACCGCTTAATGTGGCTGCCAACACCCCAGAAGCAGCAAAGCTTGCAATGGGCGCAACTATGTACCACTGGGGTCTTCATCCTTGGGCCATTTATGCGGTTGTCGCGCTTTCTTTAGCGTTTTTCACATACAATAAAGGCTTACCGCTTTCTATACGCTCAATTTTTTACCCTATTTTAGGTGATAAAGCATGGGGCTGGCCGGGGCATATAATCGATATTTTAGCTGTGCTTGCGACCTTATTTGGTTTGGCAACATCTTTAGGATTAGGTGCTCAACAAGCTTCAGCGGGTATTAACCACGTATTTGGCCTTGAAGGTGGCGTAGGTTCACAAATTCTGGTTATTACAGGGGTGACGTTATTAGCCATTGTCTCAGTTATTCGAGGCATTGATGGTGGCGTTAAGCTACTAAGTAACGTCAATATGCTTATTGCTTTAGTGCTACTGGTATTTGTATGTTTAGTTGGTTTTGCTGTATCTATGGGTAATATACCAAACACAGTAATGGGCTATGTAGAAAACATTATTCCGTTAAGTAACCCACATGGTCGTGAAGATGAAACATGGATGCATGGATGGACAGTATTTTATTGGGCTTGGTGGATTTCGTGGTCACCGTTTGTAGGTATGTTTATTGCCCGTGTTTCACGTGGTCGTACAATTCGTGAGTTTTTAACCGCTGTACTACTTATCCCTACAACAGTCACTATCTTATGGATGTCTATTTATGGCGGCATCGCAATTGACCAAGTAGTTAATGGAATTGGTGCCCTAGGAACTGACGGTTTAACAAGTGTGCCTATGGCGATGTTCCAAATGCTTGATGAAATGCCAATGGCGAACGTTTTATCTTTCATTGCTATTGTTTTAGTACTGGTATTCTTTATTACTTCTTCTGATTCAGGGTCACTTGTAATCGATTCAATCACAGCAGGTGGTAAGATTGATGCGCCGGTACCACAGCGTATTTTTTGGGCGTCTGTTGAGGGTGCTATCGCTGCTGCATTACTTTGGATTGGTGGCACTCAAGCGATTGAAGCACTGCAAGCGGGGGCTATATCAACCGGTCTGCCATTTACCATTGTATTGTTATTGATGTGTGTAAGCTTAATTTTAGGTTTACGAACTGAGCCTCGCCCAGTTAAATAACACAACACATTCCATAATAAAAAAGCCGCAAATTGCGGCTTTTTTTGTGCTCTATTTTTAACAGTAATGCTTCAATAGCTAAAGCCAAATTTCACTCAGTGGCGTATCTGATCTATAGTGGTAACTCAGCTGCGCTTGCAGCAGCTCGGCAGTGGCTAGTGCATCAGTAAGCGCGTTATGGTTTTGATACAGTGGCAATGAATAACGCTCCCGTGTATCACTTAACCTAAGTGATCCTAGCTTTGAATTAAACAGCCTGCCTAATAACCCCTGCCGCGCTTTAAGCGCCCGCCTTTCTATTTCCATCGTATCAACTAGTGCAAACTCAATGCCCTCTTTTATACGCATAAGTAGCGCGTTATAAAAAAAATGACGTTCTATTGCAGCATAATGTACCACCACCACTTTGCCTTTAAGGGCATCAAGCAGTGGCGCTAAAATTCGATTAAGATCAGGGGCTTCATCCACTTCTGAATGAGTAATTCCATGAATAACAATTGACTCTTCACTTAAATCTCGTCGTGGTTGCACCACCCAGTGACGGCTCTCTTTACAATAAATACGATTTACATTAAAAGGCACCAGCCCCACACTAACAATATCATCGCTATTCGCATCAAGGCCGGTTGTTTCAAAGTCGAGTGCCACAAAAGGGACATCTTTAAGTGGAGCAGCCTGATTGGTAAACGCTTGTTGATAAAAGTCTTTAAGTAACGGGTTTTGCGCAGTTTGCAATAACTGCTCGTAGCGCTGTGACCAATCTAACGGTGATTTAGCCATAACTTATTTCACACCCGGGTGCGCAGAATAGCTAAATTTTAAAAAGCTTTGCGCTTTTTCTAAAATAGCAAAGGCTTCTTTTAAATTACTTTGCTCAAAGGGTGAAAGTAAATGGGGGTCTAGATCGTTATCTGGGGCTTCACCTTGCTCTATTTGCCACGCCTGATGACGAATACGTACTGTGGCAATATACTCAAACGCATCACGTAAATCTTGTGCTTTACCTTTAGGCAGTAAATTTGCCTCTATAATATCTTCTAAGCGCTCAAACGAATTTTGTTTACGTGAGCCAACCGCTAACGCATGAACGCGCACCACATCAGATAGCGGCGCCGTACCACGGCGTTTTAAGTTCATTGACCGCTTATGCTGGCCATTATGCTCAAGCACAAAGCCATTAAAAAACCCTAGTGGCGGCGTTCTATTGCGGGCATTGGCAGCAAGGTTCGCTAAAAAGCGTTTGTTTACTTTGCTTTCTTTGGCCACCAGCGTTTTAAGCTCATCGGCCCATTTTAGCTTACCCCATACACCATCTAAGTCAAAAAATATCGAGCTATTAAGCAGGGCTTGCGGTTTCGGCTCGGCCATCCAGCTAGCAAATTTTTCTTTCCATTGTGTACGGGTCATACGCCATTTTTTAAACGACGCCATAATTTCACCGTCACAATAGGTATAGCCACATTTAGCTAAACCATCACACACAAAATCTGATAGGTTTTGAAAATACTCATCGTGCAGTGCCTCATCAAAACTATTATCCAAAATGAGAGCATTATCTTGATCGGTCACAATTAGCTGCTCGTCGCGGGCCATTGAGCCTAAGGCTATAAAACAATAAGGAATAGGCGGCTCGCCAAATTTTTCTTCGGCCAATGCTAATAAACGCTGTTTAAAGGTACGCCCTATGACCGCCATAGCGGTTCCGATCATATGCGAATTTGCATCTTCATTAACCATACGTACAAATACATTAGGTAATTGGCGTGCGTAATGAACTAAGTCATCAACTGATTGCTGCGCTAAAATACCGCGTACTAACAGTAAGCTACTTTGTGATTCATAACGTAAAATATCAGACAGCGATATTACCCCAATAGGCCGTTTTTTATGTACCACAGGTAAATGATGTAAGTTATCTCTTAGCATGGCTAATACGGCTTCAAACACATAGGCGTTACTATCAAGTAGTACTAAGCTTGATGTCATTACTTCTTTGGCGGGTGTATCATATGTTAACCCTTGGGCAACCACCTTAGTGCGAATATCTCTGTCGGTTATGATCCCAACAACTTGACCGTCGTCTTCTTCTGGGTCATCGCTTATTTGTTTTTCTATGTCGGTAACTAACACTGAAGAGACCGATTCTTGCGTCATTAAAAATGCGACGTCTTGAATAGCAGTTTGCATTGTTACTGTGACCACATCACGGTGTAATAATGACTTTACTTTCGCGGTGGTTAAATCATTGCTGTCGGCTTGCTCTACAATGGCTTGGTGCAAACGTACGTTACCATCCACTTCAAAAAAATCGGCAAAGGTTTCGTATTTATCACAATATTCGTTGAAGGTATTAACGTTAATACAATAGGTTAAGGTGTCTTCAAGCGCACGAGCCGGAAAGCGCACTTTGCGGTTCATTAATAGGCCCATTTGGCCAAAAATACCGCCTGTGGCTAAACGATTATAGAGCTCGCCATTACGGCGTGAAATTTCAACCGAGCCACTGCGAATAATATATAAGTCACTAATATCTTGGCCTAAATGTAAAATATCAGTTTGCGCACGAAAATAAGCAACTTCAATTTGCATTGCTAGTTCGTTTAGTGCCTCGCTCTCAAGCGTATCAAAGGGGGGGTGTTCAACTAAAAATTGGGCTATTTCAACTTGCTCGGCCTGCATGGGTGATCCTTGTGGCTTTAATCTAGTTGAATTGTGGGCTTAATTGGCTATTTTTTCAAAGAAAAATAGCCAATTAGCGTAATTAATTAGTCAAGTTGCTCCAGCTCTTGGGCTAATTGCTTTGACTCATCGCCACGAGGACTGGTAAAGCGGGCTAATCCTAAATAAATCACCGGTGTTAGGTAAAGCGTAAACAATACCGCTAACGCAAGTCCACCAAATACCACCCAGCCAATGGCATTACGTGCTTCTGCTCCGGCACCTGTTGACATAATTAGGGGTAACGCACCGAGTAAGGTCGATATTAAGGTCATGGTGATTGGTCTTAAACGTACCAATGCAGCTTGTTCAACCGCTTTTCGAACACTCAGCCCCTGATCTCTTAATTGATCAGCAAACTCGACCAATAAAATTGCATTTTTAGCGATTAACCCAATTAACATCACTAGGCCTATTTGCGAGTAAATATTCAGTGAGGTACCGGTTAAATACAGCGCTAGAATGGCCGATGTAATCCCAAATGGTACAGTGATCATTACCACGATTGCACTGTTAACATTTTCAAATTGCGCCGCAAGTACTAAAAACACAATTAAAAATGCCAATACGTAGGTCATTAATACTTCGTTGGAGGTTTCTTCAAATGTCAGTGCTTCCCCTTTAAATGCAAGAGTAATACCTGCTGGTAATGATTGCTCAGACACTTGCTTTATTTGCTCCACTAAGGTGGCAATTGTTAAGCCTTCAGGCAGCTCCATACTGAGCTCTATGGCACGGCGCTGAGCATGACGTTCAAGCTCTGCGGCAACCCCTTCCTCTGAAATGTTAGCGACACTACTGAGTGGCACCAATTGATTATTACGGGCTCTAATAAACAAGTTTGCTAAATCACTCGGGTCGTTAATAGTTTGATTTTGTGCCTGTAGCATAATAGGAATAGATTGATCGCCAATGTTTAAATCAGCGATATCGTCACCATTAATAGCGGCTCTTAATGTAATTGCGATATCACTTAAAGACACGCCAAGTTCTTCTGCGCGTCGTCTGTCAATATTAACACGCAATTGCGGCTGCGATGGCTGATACGATACTCTTACCGGCGCAACCTCTGGCACGGCCTTTTCAAGATCAGCTGAGAACTGCTGTGCAGCCTTAAATATTTCAAGGTAATCTTGTCCCAGTAAAGCGATTTCTATGCCGCCACCTTGGCCACGTAAATTTAAGCTATTTGCACCACCAGGGTAAGCAGGTGCACCAGGGATGTTGCCTAAAGGCTGGCGAATTTTATTAATAATTTCTTGTTGGCTAAAGTTACGTTCATCCCAATGCTTTAATGGCACAGTAATAAACACAATATTGGGATCCCATTGCCCAACCACAGTGTAAATAGACTCAATTTCACCACTTTCAACGAAAGGCAGTAAGGTATCTTCCATTTTAATGGCTTGTCTATCCATAAAATTTAACCCTACGCCATCAGGTCCGCGGGCAAATATTCTAATTTTACCGCGATCTTCAGTAGGGAGCAGTTCGTTATCTAAACTCATATACAAAGCACCCGAACCGCCTGCAACTAATAAACAAACAATAAAGGTAACCCACGCATGATCCAGTACTTTATGGATTGTTTTGGTATAAATATTGGCAAGCACGTTACCAAATTTCGCAAAGGGGTGAAAACCACCTTGCTTAAGCTTTAGTTTTGAGGTGAGCGCCGGTACTAACGATAAAGCAACAAAGCTAGATATAATTACCGCACCAGCTAGTACGCCACCAAACTCCCTAAATAAACGCCCTGCTGTAGAGGGTAAAAATGCGATGGGTACAAACACAGCCGCTAATACTGCAGTGGTGGCAATAACGGCAAAAAATACTTCGCGGGTACCAACAACCGCTGCGGCACGCCTTCCAAGACCTAATCCTCGCTGGCGTTGAATATTTTCACTCACTACAATTGCATCATCAACAATTAATCCTGTCGCTAATACCAGTGCTAATAAGGTTAAAATATTAATTGAAAACCCAAGTGCCCATATCAGTGCTAATGAACCTATAAGCGCAACAGGAATGGCAAATGCTGGGACTAATGTTGCACGCCATGAACCAATAAACACCCATAAGGTGATGATCACTAGCAATACCGTTAGAACCAATGAGTTAATCACTTCATCTACTGAGCTTCTAATAAACTGCGCGTCATCTGATGTTAGCGTAAACTCCATCTCAGGAAAGCGCTCACGCATCCCCTCTATAAGGTTGAGTACTTCATCAGAAATTTCGATAGTGTTGGACTGTGCTTGGCGAATAATTTCCATACCAATAACAGGTTTACCATTAAGTCTTACCATAGAGCGCGGATCGGCAGGACCAAAGTACACGGCAGCAATATCGCTAATACGAGTATCGCCCTGAATTATAATGTCGCCCACCTGTGCGGGGGTAACAGACGTTGCATCAGCGCGCACTATTATTTGCTGATCGTTTGATTTTAAACTCCCTGCAGGCACATCAAAGGGGGCTTGCCTAAGTACATCGGCAACATCTGGAATCGTTAAGTTAAAACTGCTGAGCTTTAATGGATCAATGCGAACCCTGAGCACACGTTCTCTATCGCCGTTTAATCGTACGTCGGCAACACCAGGAATAGTTAAAAACTGCGGCGCTAAATCAACATCAACCCGCTCTGTTAATGCCTCTAACGATAAGCTTTCACTTGATACTGTTAATGAAACCACCGCTTCAGCGTCGTTATCAGCCTTAATAATAGAAACGCGCTCTACCTCTTCAGGGAGCTCTCTTTGCACTCGAGCAACTGACTCACGCGTTTCATTCGCAGCGTCGTCAAGGTTAACACCCGGTCTAAATTCAACCACAATACGTGAATTACCTTCTTCACTTTGTGCACTAATCGATTTAACACCGCTCACGCGGGCCACGGCACCTTCAAGTTTACTGGTAACTTCGGTATCAACGGTTTCAGGTGAACCACCAGGGAACGAGGCTGATACAGTAATACGGGGTCTGTCTACATCTGGAAGCTCTCGAACTTCTACGCCTGCTATGGCGGCAATTCCGGCAATAATAATCAGTAAATTCAGTACCACAATAAGCACTGGGCGGCGAATAGCCATTGATGGCAAGTCTTGCATCATAGGTTGCTGTTTCATGGCTACTCCTGCGTATTAGCGATTGGCGCTGAGAAGCTTAGCTCTTGGTTAGCTCGTAAGCGCTGTACGCCCTCTACCACTAAGTTATCTTGTTCTTTTAAAGCCCCCGAAACTAATAAACGACCTGCAAGGCGCTGTTCAATTTTAACATCAATTCGAGTGGCTTTTTTATCAACACTTGTCCATACGTAAGGGCCTGTTGCTCCCCACAGTAATGCCGCCTCAGGTACAGCAGCAAAACGTTGCCCTTCTACTTCAATATGAACACGAAAACTCATGCCGGGTAAGAACTTTTGCTGCGGGTTTTCAAGCTGCGCTTTTACACGTAAGGTGCGGGTTTGTGGGTCTATTCGTGAATCTAGATAAGCAATTTTTGCGTTTACAGCATTTTGTGACTGCCAAGGGAATACTTTTACATTGCCTTTATTGCGCAGCATATAAACGGCCGATTCTGGGGCGTTAAAGTTTATATATAAAGCACGCGTATCATCAATACTTGCAATCGCCGTTTGGGGAGTAATTCTGTCACCCACTTCAACGTCGGTAAGTCCCATAGTGCCGTTAAAAGGCGCACGAACTTGGCGGTCTTCAAATTCTGTTTCTGCTTGGGTAAGGGTCACTTTTGCTAATTCAACAACTGTTTTTGCATCATCCACATCACTCTGTGGCACAGCCCCTTTTGCTTGGCTTTGCTTTAAACGTGCGAGGGTTCTTTGGGTGTCAGCAAGTTTTATTTTTGCCTCTTCAAGTGCCGCTTTTTGTCTGCGTGAATCAAGTTCGAGTAACACATCACCGGCCTTTACCCTATCACCCGGTTTAAAATGCACCGCCGTTACTTTATCGCCCACAGCCGGATATAAAATAACCGAATGAATTGCTTCGGCGTTACCGACAGCCTGAACTTGCTCTTTAGCACGTTCCATCGCTACCTGCTCCACCACGACATTGGCACTCTTTACAGATAAACTTAACGACATTAAAGAAAAAAACACGCTGGTAAAAAGAATTCGCGATTTCAAAGGATCACCCTAATTAATTATTATTTGCATTATGTTACGCAGTTTAACAGCTCTATGATCAATAAATAGCTAAGTACGACAAATTAGCAAAACAATAAGCTGAAATTAAGCATGCTAGCCACTCTACATATTTTTACAGCAGCATACAAAATCCACACATATTTAAATTACATTTATGACTATGATTTAGCACATCAATATTTTTAATAAAGGCAACATTTATGAAAAAGAGTTTAATTATGGTGATCTTGCTATCAGGCTGTGCATCACCAGGGATTGATCGGGCAGATCAAAATCAAGTTGTTAAACGTTATTATGCGTCTGTTGAATCAATGCAAAAAGTAACACTCTCCTCAGAAGTGGGAACTGGAATAGCTGCTGGTGCGGGGTTTGGCTTTGTAGATAGCTTAGATGGCAATAAAGAAGAAATGATTGGCGGCGCGATTGTTGGTGGACTAGCCGGTGGATTATTAACTGCTTTATTTGAAGGGGGGAATACCGCGTATCAGTATAATTTATATGCTGCTGATGAAGGTGAATTTACCGTTATTCAAAAGAAAAAGCTCGATAAAAACACAAAATGTGTGCTCGTCAATGCTGCCAACAAGGTCACGCTCTCTACTACAGATACAAGCATTTGTGAAAAGAGTATAAAATAAAAAACCTCAGTTAAAACTGAGGTTTTTTTTAATAACGTACAAACTAAATGTACCGCTTATTTATTTCGCTGTGCGTCTTTTTGCGCTTTTTTAGCTTCTTTACGTTGTTGTAAAACAGCTTGTGCTTCGTTACCAATGTGGCCTTCACCGCGCGCTTGAGCAAGCTCTATTTGCCTTTGGCGCTCTGCAAAGCGAGCGCGTTGTTCATCGGTTACATTGTCAATACAGTGGTGACACGACACCCCTTCCATGTATTCTGGTTTTTGCTTTTCTTCTTCTGTGATAGGCATGCGACATGCGTGACACTGATCGTATGAGCCTTTTTGTAAGTCATGATTTACCGCTACACGGTTATCAAATACAAAACACTCGCCTTCCCACATGGTTTCTTCTTTTGGCACTTCTTCTAGGTATTTTAATATGCCGCCTTCAAGGTGGTATACCTCATCAAAACCTTGCTCTTTCATATAGGCTGTTGATTTTTCACAGCGAATACCACCAGTACAAAACATGGCTACTTTTTTATGTTTTGATGGGTCTAAGTTTTCTTTGGCCCACTGAGGAAATTCACGGAACGTTTTAGTGTTTGGGTCTACTGCGTTTTGAAACGTACCAATTTCAATTTCGTAATCATTACGGGTATCAACAAGGATCACCTCAGGATCAGAAATAAGGGCATTCCATTCATTTGGCTTAACATAACTGCCCACTACTTTTAATGGGTCTACGCCTTCAACACCCATAGTCACAATTTCTTTTTTTAGCTTAACTTTTGTGCGGTAAAACGGGCATTCGTCATCAAATGATTCTTTGGTAACAATGTTGTCTAAATTTGGTTGGGTGTCTAACCACGCAAGTAAATTATCTATGCCTTCACGTTTTGCAGAGACAGTACCGTTAATCCCCTCTGCGGCAATTAATAAAGTGCCTCGTACTTCGTTTTGCTCCATTACATTAAGTAAAGGTTGGCGAAGTGCTTCAAAATCCGGTAGAGAAACAAATTTATACAGAGCGCATACAACAAAGTGTTCGCTGGTTACATTATCTTTATGGACAGCAGTCATGGTATTCCTATTTTGCTTTTAAAACCCGCAAGGGGCGTTTACCGAATCGTAAATCCGGCGCATATGGGGCGCGTATTTTACGCTTTTTTTATTTAAATGCAAAAAAATGGATGATAATGCGCTTTTTACTGTTAGCGCAGTAGCTCAGTGGGCTATAATGCGCGGATAAATTTATACAGACTTGCTCATATTGGAGAAACATACATTGCACTTTACTGAACTTGGGATTGATACTCGCCTAGAAACACAATTAGCGCACCAAGGGATCACCCAGCCTACCGATATTCAAGCCCATGCTGTGCCAACGGCACTGGCGGGACATGACATTTTCGCTCAGTCAAAAACTGGGTCAGGCAAAACTTTAGCGTTTTTATTACCGGCTGTGCAGCGTGTAATGAAACAAAAAGCACTCAGTAAACGTGATCCTCGTGTACTTATTGTTGCTCCAACTCGTGAGCTTGCGACCCAAGTTTTTACTCAACTTCGATTACTTATTGCCGGTACCAACATAAAGGCCGTTAAAATCCTCGGTGGCGAAAATTTTAACGACCAAATTAAAGCACTGCGTAACGACCCTCACTTTGTGGTCGCCACACCTGGGCGTTTAGCCGATCATTTAAAGCAACGTTCATTACAATTAAGTGGCCTAGAGTTACTTATATTTGATGAAGCTGACCGTATTTTAGATTTAGGTTTTACCGATCAACTTAAATTAATTAATGAACTGGCCGATCATCGTCTTCGTCAAACTTTATTGTTTTCGGCGACATTAGATCATGCTCAAGTTGATGCGTTATCGCGTAATTTATTAAAAAAACCAAAACAAATTATGCTCAGTGCAGCCAATGAGCAACACAGTGATATTAAACAAACATTGTACTTAGCTGACCATCTTGATCATAAAGAAGCACTGCTTGAGCACTTTTTAAATCAAGATAACGTTGGCCAGTGCATTATATTTACTGCTACACGAGCTGATACCAGCCGTTTAAGTGAATCATTAAATAGTAAAGGCTTTAAATCTGTCGCATTAGCTGGGGATTTAACTCAAAGTAAGCGCCTTGATATTATGGATGCGTTTAGCCGTGAAAACTTTAAAATATTAATTACTACAGATGTTGCTTCGCGCGGTTTAGATTTACTCAGTGTTACCCATGTTATTAACTTTGATTTACCAAAACACGCAGAAGAATACGTTCATCGTATTGGTAGAACTGGTCGTGCTGGTTTTAAAGGTAACGCATTATCACTTGTGGGCCCTAAAGATTGGGCAAGTTACTTGGCAATAAAATCATTTTTAAATGATGAATTATCGTTTGCTGCTGTTGAGGGTTTAAAAGCGAAATTTAAAGGTATTAAAGAGAAAAAAGTAGCGCCAATTAAACCGACTAAAAAAGCAGTGACCGCGAATAAGCCACAGCCAAAACGAAAAGCAAAACCGAAAAAGCCAGCGGCCCCAATTAAAGCACCTCTTAATATTGATGGTGATACCCCGATGCGTCGTAAAAAAAAGCCTGAGCAGGAATAATTATGAGTTACCTAGGAACCACCCAAACCCTTTTTGTTAAAGAAGTCAGCAACGAAGGTGCCTATTTAGATGGGCATGACTTAGGTGAAGTTTTTTTACCTAAACATGAAATAAAACATGAGCTTGAAGCCGGCGATAGCATCAGTGTATTCACATTTTTAGATAATGCAAACCTGCCAACAGCCACAACTAAAAAGCCGCATGCTCAAGTGGGTGAATATGCCCTACTGCGTGTAAAAGAAATAAACAGCATAGGCGCGTTTTTAGATTGGGGCTTAGAAAAAGACGTACTCGCACCGTTTAATGAACAAAAACCACGTATGCAAGAAGGCTACTCATATTTAGTGCGTTTATATCTTGATAACGCCAGTCAGCGTATTTGTGCCTCAACTAACTTTAACCGTTTTTTATCAAAAGATGAGCCTCAGTATAGTCACTTACAAGAAGTTGACTTAATTGTTGCAGGCAAAACTGATATTGGTTACAAGGTGCTTATTGAAGAATCCCATTTTGGCGTCGTGTTTTACAACATGGTGTTTAAAAACCTGTTTGTTGGTCAAAAGCTAAAAGGATTTATTCAAAAAGTACGTGAAGACGGAAAAATTGACGTCATACTTGAAAAACCAGGCATGGGTAAAGTAAGCGAGCTTGGTGAAAAAATAATGGAAAAACTAAAGGATGAGGGTGGCATATTAGCCATAGGCGATAAGTCTGAACCTGAATTAATTAAAAAAGTGTTTTCGACCAGCAAAGCAAATTACAAAAAAGCCATTGGCGGTTTATTTAAACAAGGCTTAATTGATATTGAAGCTAAGTCTATTCGTTTAAAATAATTAAATAAAAAGCCACTTAAGTTTTATACCTAAGTGGCTTTTTAGTATCTGAAATTTATAACCTAATATTTTTATAAGGTAAGGTACAGCGAGAATATTCATTTGAGTATTCAATTAATTCTTTTTTAGAATCTAGATTTAACGGCGCTAGCCTAAAAACTTTTTCTGTACACTCATTTTGCATTTCATGATGTGTCGCAACACAGTCTCTGCTGCTAACATCTATTCCTGCTAACACACCTTCATTGGTGTAACACAGATGCTGGGCATAATAAACTTGAATAAATCAACGGGGTAACCAGATACCAAGTCAGTTACGTTTGAAACATCATCATACATTTTAGTTGAAAAAACATATTTATTTACAGCAAAGCCACTAATGATAATTACAACTAAAAATATTATTATACGCAAAGCAAATCTCTCACTGCACACCCATAATTTAAATGTAGTACAAAGAAAAGCAGTTGTAAGGAACTGCTCTCAATTATGCTAATTTTTAATTTAAGCTATTGATTCATTTACATCATTTAGTACTTTTACAGGGTTTTGTGCCTGAGTGATCGGACGCCCAATCACTAAATAGTCACTACCCGCTTCAATTGCTTCTTTAGGTGTCATAATACGTTTTTGATCGCCTGCATCACTGCCCGCTGGGCGAATACCTGGCGTAACTAATTTAAACTCTTTCCCTAAAGCAGCCTTTAAACTTTGCGCTTCTTGCGCGGAACAAACAACACCGTCAAGTCCTGCTTGCTTTGTTAATTTAGCTAAATGCATAACTTGCTCTTGGGGTGATTTAGTTATACCTAAACGCTCAAGTTCAGCTTCGTCCATGCTGGTTAATACAGTTACCGCAATCAGTAATGGCGCTTTGTCGCCAAACTGCTCGAGTGCTTGTTTAGCTTTATGCATCATTTCATAACCGCCCGATGCATGCACATTGACCATCCATACACCCATTTTAGCCGCAGCAGTCACCGCTTTAGCAACGGTGTTTGGAATATCGTGAAACTTTAAATCTAAAAATACATCAAAACCTAAATCGACCAATTCTTTAACAAATGCAGGACCAAAATAAGTAAACATTTCTTTGCCCACTTTTAATCGACAGGTATCTGGTGATAACTGTTTTACAAATGCTAAAGCAGTTTGCTGATCATCATAATCAAGCGCGATAAGAATTTTTTTTGATTTTTCGAAAGACATAACTATCCTACTAGTGAGCGAAAAGTATAAAGATTAAAATCCGTCTAAGCCTCTGCTAGGCACAATGGTTTCCCAGTGTTTACATGAAGGGCAATTCCAATAAATGGTGTAGCTAGTAAAGCCACAATGCTGACATTGAAAGTCAGGTTTAGTGGCAATGTAAGAAGTAACAAGTTTATCGATTTGATTAAGTACATCTTTTGTATTTTTATTTTCTGTACTCATTAACTGTAATAAAAAACTAAAGCCACGAATAGTGGGCTGACGTTTTAAATTATCAGTTAAAAATTCAAAGGCTTGTTCAGTGTGTCCTTGCTCAAGCAAGGCTTGGCAATGCTGTATTTTTATCATCACTCCACCCTTTTCTAGTAACTCAGTAATGAGTTCATGAAATTGGTGAGTTAATTTTAATTGCTTATAGCTGTGAGCTAACTTTTCAATAAACAATGGCGCAAAAAAAGTAAATTGGCAGATTAATTCTCGCCAATAGTAAATTGCTTTGACGTAATCTTCTTTGGTATAAGCTGACAGTCCAAGCTCATATAAAGGCCTAATTGTTTTAAAGTTTAAGCTAATGGCTTTGCGCATAAGTTGTGGGTTATTACTGGCAATGGCATGCTCACAGTAAAAATTAGCGATGGCTTTAAAGTGTTGTTCTTTTGAAAAAAGCTCAATATGCGCTTCAAACATATTAATGCCTTTTTGCCATTCACGGGTTTGTGAATATAAAGAAATAATAGGATCGAGTGCATCTGCATGGCTATTTTTTACCAGCCATATTAAATGTTCTTCTGCGCAGTCTAATAAGCCAGCCATAATATAATCTTCGGCTAGTTCTAAACGGCTATTAGCGGCTTGTTTTTCGTTAAGACTTGGGTGTTTTAGCAGTAGTTCGTGAATTTTTATTGCGCGGTCAAGCTCACCACGGCGGCGAAACATGGTGGCTAAAGTAGAATAATGTTCAACAGAGTCAGCAGCTACTTCGAGCAAATTAATTAAGTGCTCAAGCCCCTGATCTTCTTCTCTGTCCAGTAAAAACTTTAAGCCTTTACTGTATTCAGAAGTAATTTGACGATTAAACTGATGAGCCTGATTTTTTGCACTGTTTTTCCCCATGATCCAACCATAACCGGCAGCAACGGGAAGCAGTAAAAACAACAGCTCAATCATAATTAGGTGTCTTTGTTGGCAATACGCTTTTTATTATCTTTTTCAGGCGTTAATTGCTTTTTTAAACGGTAATTTTGCCACTTTAATTGCGTGAACAATTTAAAACTCACAAAACAACCCACTACAACACCTAGCAAAAAGCAGATACTTATTATAACGGCTAAAGGTAATGTATTACTGGCTATTATGTAGTTAATTTGTGTTAATTGTGGGTTTTGAGAACCCAATACAAATGCACCAATTAAAAAAAGTGCCGCCAGAATAATTTTTAATACCTTGAACAAGTAACTACTCCAATAAGTTTACTAAGCAATGCTCTCGTTTACACGGTCACGTAGTTCTTTGCCTGGTTTAAAATGAGGTACATGCTTACCATCTAACTCTACAGTTTCACCTGTTTTAGGGTTACGGCCTGTACGAGGCGCACGGTAATGCAAAGAGAAACTTCCAAAACCTCGGATCTCAATACGATCTGAAGAAGATAATGAGCCGGCCATTTGTTCAAGAATTTCTTTAACAGCGTTCTCAACATCTTTCACAGGAATATGTGAATGTTGTTCAGCAAGTGTTTCTATCAGTTCTGACTTAGTCATAGCGTTTCCTTAAAAAGAAATAGTGGAAGGGCATAAACTGCCCTTCCAATTAAAAGACTATAATTAATTAGTCTTTTTGTGCATTTGCGAAAGCAGCTGCCATTGCGTTTTCAAACACTGGCTCTTCTTTCTTAAGCTTCTCTAGTACTTCTTTCTCTTCTGCTTCGAAAAGAGCTTTAACAGATAAGCTTAAAGTGCGGTTCTTACGATCAACACCAACGTATTTAACTTCAATCTCGTCGCCTACAGAAACAACAGTAGTTGCATCTTCAACGCGCTCTTGAGCGATATCAGCTACACGGATGTAACCTTCAACGCCTTCGATAAGTTCAACAGTTGCGCCTTTCGCATCAACTTCAGTCACTTTACCTTTAACAATAGCACCTTTTTTGTTTGCATCAAGGTAGTTATTGAATGGGTCAGCTTCGATTTGCTTAACACCTAGAGAGATACGTTCACGCTCTGGGTCAACTTGCAATACGATAGCAGTGATTTCGTCGCCTTTCTTGAATTCACGTACAGCTTCTTCGCCAGGTGTATTCCAAGAAATGTCTGAAAGGTGTACAAGACCATCAATACCACCGTCAAGACCGATAAAGATACCGAAGTCAGTGATTGATTTGATCTTACCAGTAACTTGGTCGCCTTTGTTTTGTAGACGAGCAAATTCCTGCCAAGGATTAGCAATACATTGCTTAAGACCAAGAGAAATACGACGACGTTCTTCGTCGATTTCAAGAACCATAACTTCAACAGTGTCGCCTAAGCTAACAACTTTAGAAGGGTGGATATTCTTGTTAGTCCAATCCATTTCAGAAACGTGTACTAGACCTTCAACGCCTTCTTCGATTTCTACGAAGCAACCGTAATCAGTAAGGTTAGTTACACGGCCAGAAAGTTTAGAACCTTCTGGGTAACGACCAGCGATAGCTGCCCATGGATCTTCGCCAAGCTGTTTAAGGCCTAGAGATACACGAGTTTTATCTTTGTCGAATTTAAGAACTTTAACTGCGATTTCGTCGCCAACATTAACGATTTCTGAAGGGTGCTTAACACGCTTCCACGCCATATCAGTAATGTGTAGTAGACCATCAACACCACCAAGGTCAACGAATGCACCGTAGTCAGTAAGGTTCTTAACGATACCTTTAACTTCTTGACCTTCAACAAGGTTAGCAAGAAGCTCTTCACGTTCTTGTGAGTTTTCTGATTCGATAACTGCACGACGTGAAACAACAACGTTATTACGTTTTTGATCAAGCTTGATCACTTTAAATTCAAGCTCTTTGCCTTCAAGGTGAGTTGTGTCACGTACTGGACGAACATCAACAAGTGAACCAGGTAGGAAAGCACGGATTGAATCAACTTCAACTGTGAAACCGCCTTTAACTTTACCGTTGATAACACCAGTAACAGTCTCTTGCTCTTCACATGCTTTCTCAAGACGGATCCACGCTTCGTGACGCTTCGCTTTCTCACGAGAAAGGATAGTTTCACCGAAACCGTCTTCGATTGCATCTAGTGCAACATCTACTTCGTCGCCAACAGCAACTTCTAGTTCACCAGCAGCATTTTTGAACTGCTCTGCAGGGATAGCACTTTCTGATTTAAGACCAGCATCTACAAGTACAATGTTGTTCTCGATTGAGATTACTGTACCTTTAACGATAGAGCCTTGCTCTGCTTCAAAACCCTTTAAGCTTTCTTCAAATAACTGCGCAAAATTTTCTGACATACGAATATACGTCTCATATATTAATACCAATAAGCAACCATGCTGCATGGGGTTGTTAAAATAGCACTGGCATCCTGCTGGTGCATAAAATGTATTTAGCTTCGTTTAGGAAGCTTACCTTCTGAGATGCTCGCATCTAATAAAGTTATAACTTTATCAAAGACTTGCTGCGCGTTGAGTTCGCTAGTATCAAGCTCAATCGCATCCTCTGCAGGTACAAGCGGCGCAACGGCACGATTCATATCGCGATCATCACGTGCTTGAATGTCCTGTAATAGACCACTTAGTGTAACATCAAGCCCGCGCTCATTCAACTCAACAAAACGTCTGCGAGCACGTTCTTCTGCACTTGCGGTTAGAAATATCTTTAATGGCGCATCTGGAAATACCACAGTGCCCATATCGCGGCCATCGGCAATTAAACCGTTTTCTGTTCTAAACGCACGCTGGCGGCGAAGCAACGCTTCTCGAACACGCGGTAATGCGGCCACTTTAGACGCTGCAGCACCCACTTCTTCATTTCGAATAGTGGTTGTGACATCTTCGCCTTCTAAAATAATCTTTCCTGCATTAGTGTCACTGTCTATCAAAAACTGCACATCAAGATTTGCAGCTAATGGGACGAGTGCTTCTTCGTTATCTAACGCAATTTGGTGATGAAGTGCTGCAAGTGATAGTACGCGATAAATTGCTCCGCTATCTAACACATCCCAGCCTAATTTTTCAGCCAATAGGCGACAAACAGTTCCTTTACCAGAACCACTTGGGCCATCTACGGTGATTACGGGCATTAATAACGCCGGCATTTAAAACCTCCTTCAATGCACACCAAAATAAACCGCCACATTATACGCCAATTAATAAAGATTATCCGCTTTTAGTATGTAACTTTTTATAAATACTTATAAATAGCCTATTTACTGACAGATGCTAACACTTTGAAAAATGTTGGGAATGTCTTATAAGTACAGGCCGGATCGTTAATCGTTATGGGCTTACCCCCTACTGCCACCATTGCAAAGCACATGGCAATACGGTGATCGTCGTAGGTATCTACAGCCACATTATTAAAATGTTTTGGCGGTGTGATCTCAATAAAGTCGTGCCCTTCAACCACGTCAGCCCCTACTTTTTTAAGCTCGGTGGCCATTGCATGTAAACGGTCAGTTTCTTTTACCCGCCAGTTATAAATATTACGAATAGCGCTTGGCCCTTTAGCAAACAAGGCAACAGTCGCCAAGGTCATGGCAGCATCAGGTATCGCATTAGCATCTATATCGATACCGTTAAGCTCGCCTTTACGAACAACTAAACGCTCGTCATACCAATCAATTTTGGCACCCACTTGCTCCATCACTTTAGCAAAACCAATATCACCTTGAACTGATTTAGCGCCGACGCCTTTAATTTCTATTTCGCCACCGGCAATTGCTGCAGCAGCAATAAAATAAGACGCCGATGAAGCATCACCTTCAACCATTATGCGCTCAACAGCTTGGTATTGCTGTGCACCTTTAACGAAGAATGTAGTGTAATTATCATGCTCAACAGTTACACCAAAACGCGCCATTACATCCAGCGTAATATCAATATAAGGCTTAGAGACTAAGGTACCTTTAATTTTAATGTGTGTATCGCCTTTAAATAACGGCGCAGCCATGAGCAGTGCCGTTAAAAATTGACTTGAAATACTGCCGTCAATTTCGACTTCACCACCAGCTATTTGCCCACCGATAATTTTAAGTGGTGGGTAATCTTTATTTTTTAAATAACTTACATTACCACCCAAGGCTTGTAATGCATCAACTAAATGCCCTATAGGGCGCTCTTCCATGCGCGGCTCACCAATTAACTCATACTCACCAGCAATCGCACTCAGTACTGCCGTTAATGGCCGATACGCTGTACCTGCATTACCTAAAAACAACGGCTCAGTTGGCGTATTAAACACGCCACTCACGCCCTCTACGGTTGCTACGGTGCGCTCAGTATTAAGCGTTACATTAACGCCTAAGTGCTTTAACGCACCCAACATATGGCGAATATCGTCGCTGTCGAGTAAGTTTTCAACAACCGTGGTGCCGTTAGATAATGCTGCTAATAATAAAATTCGGTTTGATAAACTCTTTGAGCCCGGTAATGTCACACTGCCATTCACTTGTGAAATAGGGGCTAAGAAAAGTTGCTCCATTAACTATTCTCCTTGGCGAAGTTAGCCATAAAGTCAACTAAGGCTTGTACACCTTCCAATGGCATCGCGTTATAAATACTGGCGCGCATACCGCCAACAATACGATGACCTTCAAGCGCTAACAAGCCCGCTTCTTTTGACTCTTTAACAAACTTATCATTTAAGCTTTCATCAACCAGCCAAAAAGGCACATTCATACGTGAACGGTAATGCTTCACTACTTTATTGGTATAAAAATCTGAACCATCAATAAAATCATAAAGCAGCTGCGCTTTGGCAATATTATGAGCTTCCATGGCTTTTACACCCCCGGTTTGCTCAAGCCATGCAAATACTTCTGCCGCTAAATACCAAGCAAAAGTCGGTGGGGTGTTAAACATGCTGCCTTGTTTTGCTTCAAGGGCGTAATCTAAAATACCCGGCTTGGCGAGCCCTTCACGCTCAAGTAGCGTTTTGCGAACAATCACAATAGCAATGCCCGATGGACCGATATTTTTTTGTGCACCCGCGTAGATTAAATCAAATTTATTAACGTCAATTTCGCGCGATAAAATAGTCGACGACATATCGGCCACAATCGGCGCTGTTGGGTGACTGGGTACATCAAAAATCTCTAGACCATCTACAGTTTCATTTGGGCAGTAATGAATATATGCAGCATCGGCTGGTAAAACCCAATCGGCTACCTGCTTAATAGAAAATAAACCGTTATCATCATTACGTACGTCAATTGTGTGAGTTTGAGTAAACTTATCGGCTTCGCTGGTTGCACTTTTTGACCAAACGCCATTTTCACAATAAACTGCTTTTTTACCGTTAACATGAAGGTTTAAAGGTACGGCACTGAATTGACCTCGACCACCACCGTGCATAAATAGCACTTCAAACTCGTCACTTATATTCATTAAACGACGCAGGCTGGCTTCACATTTAGCGGTTAATGCTAAAAATTCATGACTACGATGACTTATTTCCATCACCGATACACCAAGACCTTGCCAGTTTAAAAACTCTTTTTGTGCCTTTTGCATAACAGCCGGTGGTAACATTGCAGGGCCTGCACAAAAATTATATATACTCATTACCTTTTCCTCATTCCAGTAATTTAACTTGAATTAAACTAATTTAATTTTTTTCAACCACATAAAAAAAGCGGCCAAGGCCGCTTTTTTCAATCTAATTATTCTGAAGGAGGATTGTCATCCGCCACTTCATCAATAACTGTATCTACTGTTTCAACGTCTTCGATATCAACCAAGTCACTTTCAGTCACTTCAATCTCTTCTATACGTTGTAAACCAACTACTTGCTCTTCGTCAATAGTTCTGATCAAAATAACACCTTGGGTGTTACGTCCAACCGTAGAAACTTCATTAACGCGAGTACGTACTAAGGTACCACGATTCGAAATAATCATTATTTCGTCGTTGTCATCAACTTGTACAGCACCAACAACGGCACCATTACGCTCACTCACCTTAATTGATACAACACCTTGTGTTGCACGACTCTTAGATGGGTAGTCTTCAAGTTGAGTACGCTTACCGTAACCATTTTCTGTCACTGTTAATATTGCACCGTCATTCTTTGGTACAATCAGTGATACAACACGTTGATCGTCTGGCATCTTAATACCACGAACACCCGTTGCAGTACGACCCATAGGACGTACACCTTTGAAGCGAATCTCAGGCTTACCTTCTTCATCAAAAACAGGGTTACCATTTTCATCAACTACTGTGGTTTCTTCAGCTTCTTTAAAGCGTACAACTTTACCGGCATCAGTGAACAACATAATTTCGTTGCTACCATCGGTAATATCAACACCAATTAAGCTATCACCTTCGTTTAAGTTAACGGCAATAATACCGCTAGCACGTTGACGACTGTATGCAGTCAATGGTGTTTTCTTAACCGTACCAAATGCTGTCGCCATAAAGATGTATTTATCATCTTCATAATCGCGTACTGGCAAGATTGCAGTAATACGTTCATCTGCTTCAAGTGGTAATAAGTTAACAATTGGCTTACCGCGCGCTGCGCGACTTGCAAGTGGTAACTGATACACTTTAAGCCAATATAATCGACCCGCTGTAGAGAAACAAAGAATAGTATCGTGCGTATTGGCAACCAATAAACGTTCAATGAAATCTTCATCTTTCATCTTAGTTGCTGACTTGCCTTTACCACCACGACGCTGCGCTTCGTAATCAGTTAATGCTTGATACTTAACGTACCCTTCATGTGAAAGCGTAACAACTACGTTTTCTTCGTTAATTAGGTCTTCAAGGCTTATATCGTGTGCTGCAGCATTTATTTCAGTGCGGCGCTCATCACCATATTGCTCTTTAATTTCAACGAGCTCATCACGAATAACTTCCATTAAACGCTCTGGATTTGCCAAAATGAATAATAACTCGGCAATCAACTCAAGTAATGATTGATATTCGGTAAGAATTTTTTCGTGTTCAAGACCAGTAAGTTTGTGTAAACGTAAGTCTAATATTGCTTGAGCTTGTTGCTCAGAAATATAGTACTGACCATCACGAATACCAAGCTCGCTTGCTAACCAATCTGGGCGTGCTACGTTGTCTTCGCCTGCTTTATCAAGCATGGCTTTAACATTACCTAATTCCCATGGACGCGCTGTTAATGCAACTTTTGCTTCAGCAGGTGTTGGCGACTTACGAATAAGTTCGATAATTGGGTCAATGTTAGCCAGTGCGATCGCTAAACCTTCTAGCGTATGCGCACGGTCGCGGGCTTTGCGTAAATCAAATACCGTACGACGGGTAACAACTTCACGACGGTGAATAATAAATTCTTCAAGCATTTCTTTTAAGTTGAAACACTTAGGTTGGTTATTAATTAACGCAACCATATTCATACCAAACACAGTTTGTAACTGAGTTTGTGAATAAAGGTTGTTTAAAATAACTTCACCTACGTCACCACGTTTGATCTCGATAACGATACGCATACCGTCTTTATCTGATTCATCACGTAATGCGCTGATCCCTTCAATTTTTTTATCTTTAACTAGCTCGGCGATTTTTTCAATCAAACGTGCTTTGTTAACTTGGTAAGGGATTTCATGAACAATAATGGTTTCGCGACCCGTCTTTTCATCGGTTTCGATGTCAGCACGCGCACGCATGTACACTTTACCACGACCGGTTTGATAAGCTTGTTCAATGCCTTTTTTACCGTTAATAATCGCCGCAGTTGGGAAATCAGGCCCAGGAATATAATCCATTAACTCAGTAATGGTCAATTCAGGGTTTTGAATAAGCGCTAAACAACCATTCACTACTTCTGTTAAGTTATGTGGCGGAATATTTGTTGCCATACCAACCGCAATACCCGATGAACCATTAACTAATAGGTTAGGTATTTTAGTGGGTAACACATCAGGAATTTGCTCTGTGCCATCGTAGTTAGGCACAAAATCAACCGTTTCTTTTTCAAGATCGGCTAATAATTCGTGCGACATTTTTGCCATACGTACTTCTGTATAACGCATTGCCGCTGCTGAATCACCATCAACCGAACCAAAGTTACCCTGACCATCTACTAGCATGTAACGCAGTGAGAATGGCTGAGCCATACGTACGATGGTGTCATAAACTGCACTGTCGCCGTGTGGGTGGTATTTACCGATTACGTCACCGACCACACGGGCCGATTTTTTGTAAGGCTTGTTCCAGTCATTACTAAGCTCGTTCATTGCAAACAAAACGCGGCGGTGAACAGGTTTTAAACCGTCACGTACGTCTGGTAATGCACGTCCTACAATTACACTCATGGCGTAATCTAAGTAGGAGTTTTTTAACTCGTCTTCAATATTGACTGGCAGAATTTCATTGGCGAGATCAGTCATTTGATATCACATTCCTTCAGTATCAGCTCTTAACAACCCAGTATTAGGTATTAAGAGTGTTTGTTATTATTTCTAAGTAACCATGCTATCACAATTAATTTTAATTTACAGGCGCAAAACTTTGCGATTTATCAATTTAGGCCTATATAATGGCCTCAGATTGACGAGGAAGTATTTTATGACCGAACATCAAAATGTAGATAACGCAGAAATAGCAAAGTTTGAAGCCATCGCAGAACGTTGGTGGGATTTAGAAGGCGAATTTAAGCCGCTTCACGAAATTAATCCATTACGATTAGATTTCATCGCAGACAAAACCAAAGGATTATTTGATAAAGAAACCCTCGATGTAGGATGTGGTGGTGGCATTTTAAGTCACAGCATGGCGCGAATGGGCGCTAAAGTAACTGGCATTGATATGGGCCAAGAGCCTTTAACTGTCGCCAAGTTACACAGCTTAGAAACAAGTGTCCCCGTTGAGTATATAAAAGTACCTGCAGAGCAGTTTGCAGATGAGCACCCTGAGCGCTTTGATGTGATCACTTGTATGGAAATGTTAGAGCACGTCCCCGACCCTGCTTCTATTATTCATGCGGTGGCTAAATTAGCAAAACCTGGGGCCGATGTTTTTTTCTCTACTCTTAATAAAACCCCAAAAGCTTATTTATACGCTATTGTCGGTGCAGAAAAACTATTAAAAATGGTTCCCGAAGGTACGCACGACCATAAAAAATTTATTAAACCTGCACAATTAATTGCATGGGCAGAGCAAGCTGGCTTAAAAGTACGTGCCAGTGCTGGTTTAAGTTACAACCCGCTTTCTAAGCAATACACAATGAATGATGATGTGAGCGTAAATTATATGCTGCATTTTGAGAAGTTAGCGTAATGGCAAGCTCTCAAATCCCCATTGCCCCAATGGAATATCAAGCATTGCTGTTTGACTTAGATGGCACTTTACTCGATACCGCCGATGATTTAGGCGCCGCACTCAACACTGTGCTGCGTAATCATCAGCATCCTGAAGTGAGTCGTGATATATATCGACCCGCAGCTTCAAATGGTGCTGCCGCTTTATTGGCTGCTGGTTTTAAAGAAAGCTGGGCGCAACAACCGCAAGAGCAACTTTTACAAGAGCTAGTTACGCAATACGCTGCCAACATTGCCACCCATACCCAATGTTTTGTAGGAATAGAGCAATTACTAATCGCACTTGATAACAAAGCAATCCCTTGGGGAATTATGACCAATAAGCCCGGATTTTTAACTGATCCTTTAGTCAAGGCGATTCCTGCGTTAAAAAATGCACGTATTGTGATAAGCGGTGATACCTTAGCTGAATCTAAGCCCTCACCCCTTCCTTTACTGTATTGCGCTGAGCAAATGAGTGTAGATCCTTCACGTTGCTTATATATAGGTGATGCGCAGCGTGACATTCAAGCAGGTAAAGCAGCCAATATGCACACCGCAACCGCACTATGGGGATATGTACCGAGTGTTGACGAGGCATTGGCTTGGAATGCGGATTTTAATTGGCACAGTCCTATAGATGCATTTAACCACATATAGTGCCATGTTAATTAATAAACACTACATATTGTGATTGTGTTAGTTTTTACGCAAAGCTTGATGATAAAAAAAGCAGACAAAATTTATTTTAAAAAAGCGTAAATTTAATCTTTCCTTAGTTGATTTTTACAAATTTCAACTTAACCGAATGATCAAAGGTTAATGTCTACTAACACAATTACGTTATCCCAACGTTATCCACAATGAGAGCGGTTTCTGTCCCTTGCAAAAGATACCAGACCACACTATCTTGTGATCTCTAATTTGAACAACACCAGATATTGTGGCTAAATGTTATTCAATTAAATTCACCAAACCGGTGAAAATAACAATAAACGAATAGGCACTGCGCTTTTTTAGGTGCACGCATTGGTCAAAAATATTTAATTCCCAAGGAATACAGGCAAAGCTATGAACCAACAGTTATCTGTAAGCAAACGTGACGGTCGTAAAGAGCCACTCGATCTTGATAAGATCCATCGCGTTATTGAATGGGCCGCCGAAGGTTTAAATAACGTTTCGGTTTCACAAGTTGAACTTAAATCGCATATTCAATTTTATGACGGTATTCGTACTAAAGACATCCACGAAACGATTATTAAAGCTGCTGCGGATCAGATTTCTAAAGAATCGCCTGATTATCAGTACCTTGCTGCTCGTTTAGCTGTATTCCATTTACGTAAAAAAGCCTATGGCCAGTTTGAGCCACCGCGTCTTTTTGACCATGTTACTAACATGGTTGAACAAAAACGTTACGATGCACATTTACTCGTTGATTACACAGAGCAAGAATTAGATGAGCTAGATGCGTACTTAGATCATTCTCGCGATCTTAACTTTAGCTACGCAGCAGTAAAACAGCTTGAAGGTAAATACCTAGTTCAAAACCGTGTAACGGGTGAGATTTATGAAAGCGCGCAGTTTTTATATATCTTAGTGGCTGCAAGCTTATTCTCTGATTACCCTCGTGATACACGTATTGATTACATCAAACGTTTTTATGATGCGGTTTCATTATTTAAAATTTCTTTACCTACGCCAATTATGTCGGGCGTACGTACACCAACACGCCAGTTTAGCTCATGTGTACTTATTGAGTGTGGCGATAGCCTAGACTCAATTAATGCTACATCATCAGCAATTGTTAAATACGTTTCTCAACGTGCTGGTATTGGTATTAATGCAGGTCGTATTCGTGCATTAGGTAGCCCTATTCGTAACGGTGAAGCGTATCACACTGGCTGTATTCCGTTTTATAAGCACTTTCAAACAGCGGTTAAAAGCTGTTCGCAAGGCGGTGTACGTGGTGGCGCAGCAACCCTTTTCTACCCGCTTTGGCATTTAGAAGTTGAAAACTTATTAGTACTTAAAAACAACCGTGGTGTTGATGATAACCGCGTACGTCACTTAGATTACGGCGTACAGTTTAATAAACTCATGTACTCACGTTTAATTAAAGATGATTACATTACGTTATTCAGCCCCTCTGATGTGCCTGGCCTTTACGATGCATTTTTTGAAGATCAAGACGAGTTTGACGCGCTATATGTAAAATATGAGCAAGACGAGTCAATTCGTAAAAAACGAATTAAAGCAATTGAGCTGTTCTCTATGTTTGCTCAAGAACGTGCTAGCACGGGTCGTATTTACTTACAAAACGTTGACCACTGTAATACACACAGTCCGTTTATCTCAAAAGTGGCTCCGATCCGTCAATCTAACTTATGTTTAGAAATTGCGTTACCAACTAAGCCTCTTAGCAACGTGAATGATGAAGAAGGTGAAATTGCACTTTGTACATTATCTGCGTTTAACTTAGGTGCCATTGAGTCTTTAGATGAACTAGAAGAGTTAGCTGAGCTTGCGGTACGCGCACTTGATAACCTACTTGATTTCCAAGACTACCCAGTACCTGCAGCTAAAAATGCAACTATGGGACGTCGTACGCTAGGCATAGGCGTTATTAACTACGCATACTACCTAGCTAAAAACGGTAAGCGTTATTCAGATGGCAGCGCAAATGCGCTTACGCACAGAACATTTGAAGCGATTCAGTACTACCTAATGAAAGCGTCTAATGAGCTGGCAAAAGAACGTGGTGCCTGTCCTAAATTTAACGAAACAACGTACTCACAAGGTATTATGCCAACCGATACGTACAAACGTGATTTAGATAAAATTTGTGATGAACCACTTCACCTTGATTGGGACGCGTTACGTGCCAGTATTAAAGAGCACGGTATGCGTAACTCAACACTGAGCGCATTAATGCCCTCAGAAACATCATCGCAAATATCTAATGCAACCAATGGCATTGAGCCACCGCGTGGCCACATTAGTGTTAAAGCAAGTAAAGACGGTATTTTAAAGCAAGTTGTCCCTGAGTACGAACGCCTTAAAGATAGCTATGAGTTACTGTGGGATATCCCATCTAACGATGGTTACTTACAATTAGTAGGCATAATGCAGAAATTTATCGACCAAACGATTTCAGCAAATACTAATTATGATCCAAATAAATACGAAGGCGGTAGAGTACCTATGAAAGTCTTATTAAAAGACTTACTTGGTGCCTACAAGCTAGGTGTTAAAACACTGTACTACCATAACACCCGTGATGGCGCATCAGATGCACAAGAAGACGCTCCAGAAGTGGAAGATGATGATTGTGCAGGCGGCGCGTGTAAAATTTAATAGTTAAACTTAAAGCGGGCGCCTTGCCCGCTTTGTCCTGATAGTTTTAGTGATAGTTTTTTGAGTGATAAACATGTCTTATACTACTTTTAGCAGAAATCATAATAACCAAATGCAAGAGCCAATGTTTTTTGGTCAAACCGTTAACGTGTCACGTTACGATCAACAAAAATACCCTATTTTTGAAAAGCTGATTGAAAAACAATTGTCTTTCTTTTGGCGTCCTGAAGAAGTTGACGTAAGTAAAGACCGTTTAGACTTTCAAGCGCTTCCTGATCACGAAAAACATATCTTTTTAAGTAACTTAAAATACCAAACTTTACTTGATAGTGTTCAAGGCCGTTCGCCTAACGTTGCACTATTGCCAATTGTGTCAATTCCTGAGCTTGAAACATGGATTGAAACATGGGCGTTTAGTGAAACCATTCACAGCCGTTCATACACACATATTATTCGTAATGTAACTCAAGCGCCTGAACTCATCTTTGACGACATTGTTAGCAATGACAAAATTAGTGAACGTGCCGATGCCGTAACCACTTATTACGACGATTTAATTAACTCAGTGTCGCTTTACAATCTGTACGGTGAAGGCAAACATGACATTAATGGTGAAACCGTGGTGGTTAACTTATTCGAGCTGAAAAAGAAATTGTATCTGGCGATGATGTCAGTGAACATTCTTGAAGCTATTCGCTTTTATGTCAGCTTTGCGTGTTCATTTGCGTTTGCAGAGCGTGAGCTAATGGAAGGCAATGCTAAAATTATTAAGCTTATTGCCCGTGATGAAGCGCTTCACCTTTCAGGCACTCAGCATATTTTAAATATTATGCAAGATGGCAAAGACGACCCTGAAATGGCAATTGTTGCTGCACAGTGCCGTGAAGAAGCAATCAAAATGTTTGTTGACGCTGCAGAGCAAGAAAAAGAATGGGCAGAGTACCTGTTTAAAGATGGCTCGATGATTGGTTTAAATAAACACATTCTATGTCAATATGTTGAGTACATTACCAATGCGCGTATGACCGCGATTGGTCTACCTGCACAGTTTGAAAACAACAGTAACCCTATTCCGTGGATCAACTCATGGTTAGTGTCTGACAATGTGCAAGTTGCTCCTCAAGAGGCCGAAATAAGCTCATACTTAGTTGGTCAGATTGATTCACAAGTAGATGCCGATGAATTTGGTGACTTTGATTTATAATGACTGATAGAACCACTGCAAGTATCACGCTTGCAGATAACAGCCAGCGCATTGATTTTGCCGCTGGCTGCCCTTCTCTTTTGCATTGCCTAGAATCGAATAAGATTGATGCCGCTTACCAATGCCGTGAGGGATATTGCGGTGCGTGTCGAGCAACACTTGTCTCTGGTGAAGTTAATTACAATGAAGAGCCGTTAGCGTTTGTTCGCGATGGTGAAATACTTCTGTGTTGCTGCAAACCAAATGGTGATATCAGTATTAATTTAAAGTAACTAACTCACATTAAGCGTATTTAACAGCACAAGAATAATATATAACAGCTAGGTTTGTACCAAACCTGTTTGCCGTGTTTTTAAACTCAAACACGCCTACTAGTACAGTGTTATTTACTCTGAATATTTTGCAGGCACAAATCGGTAATGACCCGTAATTGTATAAGCAAAAAGCATATCGCTCATTTCAGGTCCGCGACCAATATTGTGCACAATAAGCGGGTGACCACTGTCCTGCGCTATTTGATTAACGACCATACCTATGTGCGGTAAATTGCCTGGCAGCATCCAAGTGACTATGTCACCGGTTTTATAATCTGCTGCATTAGGCGATTTAGTTAACACTTGAGCATGGCGCTCAAAGTAAACCCCTAAGTTAGGTACACGTCGATGATCAATGTTTTTATCTGGCTTGGTTAATCCCCAAATACGCTTAGAAGGATATGCGCGAAAATTGGCCTGCATGTCTTCATGTACTAACTTTTGTAAATCTATACCAAGCTGTCGATACGATCTAATTATAACATCAGTACACACACCAATATTAGCGGGCACATCGCCACCTGGGTATTCAAGCCTATAATAGGCGCCATCGTAAGTTACTTGTTGCGTTGTTCTGTGTATCAATGCGTTGACAATATCATGATTGAAATCGGCTGCCTTTACATCAAGGGCAAATAAAGCTAGTAAATAGAGCACAAAGCGCGACATATAAATTCCTTTTATAATATTTATTAACTAAAACTGTTGAGTAATATAGTCAGAAATATTAAATTTATTTCCATTGCTGGTAAAGTGCGCATCAAGTGCATAGGCCATTATTTCAAGCGGAGCATCATTGTAACCACAGGTTTGGATTTCATTGATGTAGCGCATAATAAAAGCGTGAGCACCGAGCTCGCGCCATTGAACTACATGAGCCAGCTCATGAAAATGCACTCTTAAATTCCGCGCAACATGAGGTAATATGTAATAAGTGTTTTTATAGGTGATCCCTGCTACATCCATGTCAATAAAATCGCTTAAACCAATTTCACGTAAACCAGCAAAGTCAGGCTTGGGAATGTGTTCAACAACCACATAAAATGCAGTTTTCAAAAATTCATGCGGGTAAAAAGTCAGCAAATTCGCTAACAAATGTATCACAGCATATTCTTTGATGAACATACAATCCATTGTTCTATTTGCGCTAGCATGTTTTCTCCAAAAAATTTGCTTAGTGACTTAACTTAAGCATAAATATTTAATGACGAAGAATTTGCTTTTATCAATAAAAAAGCGCCGATGGTATTATTAGTGACGCTGATTATTAATAATGGCTATAAAATTGCCTAGCCTTCTTCTTCAACCAAAGATTCTAATAACTCATGGATCTCTGATTTTAATTCTTTGTCTTCAATTTTATTCGCACTGATTTTAGCATCTTGCAGATTTTTAATTGCCGCTTCTTTATCACCCAGCTCAAGCTGTAAAGTAGCCATAGAAAAGGCAACAGACGACATATGATCTTTGTTATTAATTTCTATCGACTTCTGTAACGCTTTTTCGTAAGTCTCAATAGCTTCTTCTAGCTCTTCGGTGAAATCAGCCAATGTTTCCCACTGAACAGGGTGATCTTTCGCTGTATTTTCGTTTTCAATACAAATAGCTTTTAGCTCAGCATATAAAGATTCAAACTGTTTAGTATCATTTTTATTAGCCGCTGCCATCAGCTTTTCCGCCAAATCGTGAACCGCTTTGTATACTTTAGTATTCATAATTAATTGCTACCTTATTAACGCGCCTTTTTTGATTTATTAAAGGCATCGTATTGGAAATATATTCCCTAATAGTACATTATTATTAAGCGCTGCGTTGTTACAAAAGTATTATAAGCGATAAAAACAGAGGTTTAATTTAAAAAACTGGATATTACAGTGCTACACTTAACGCTTAATTTAAGTCGCAATAGTAAATACCTACCCTATGCAAAATTGCAATCAATGCGGTAAATGCTGCACTAAATATGGTGCGGCAGATTTAGATACAAATCAGGATGAAATTGAAATGTGGGCGTTATTCAACCCAGAAATATTTCAATATGTTAAAAACGATCAGTTATGGTTTGATCCCAAAACAGGCGAGCAATTAACGCAATGCCCATTTTTAGTACTTAGCAGTAAAAAATATCCACAAGAAAAAGATAAATATACATGCAGTATTTACCATGACCGTCCTCAAGATTGCCGACACTACCCAAGCTTAATTTCAGAAATGATAAACGATGACTGTGAAATGCTTGAACCAATCGATAAACAAAATCCTTTCAAAGCACAAAAAAAGTTAGACATACTGATGATAGACAGCCGCTCCTAAATTTAACTGTAATAATACCGTGCTAAATTAAATTTATCGCTCTCTTGTGTTATTCAACGCAAAATTAAAAGTTATAGTATAACATTGTTGATGATGCCATTTTGTAGTGTTATATTATATCACAACATAACAACCACGATTCGAAGTAATTATGACAAAGTTAACACTCATATCCTCAGCGCTACTGTCTGTTTTGTGTTCTAACTCTGCCCTAGCAGCAACGATTAACGGCACAGTAACAGATTCAAAAAAACAACCTATTGCTAATGCAACTATTCATGTTCACGGAAAATCACAAAGCGTGAAAAGCAATGAACAAGGTCAATTTAGTATCGACATAGATGCTAAAAGCCAATTACACATTAGTAAAGATAACTACATCGATTCACGTATATCGCTTGAGAATGTAGACGATACAATTACTGTTACATTAAAGCCGTCTTCGGTTGAAACTGTCGTTGTGTATGCCTCGGCCCTGCATAAAAATAGTTTAGAAATGATTTCACCTGTGAGCGTACTATCAGGGGATGAACTAAAAAATAAAGCTAAGCCGACGCTAGGTGAGACACTTAAAGGCATACCTGGCGTTAATGCTAGTTATTTTGGCCCTGTTTCATCAAGTCCGATTATTCGCGGCCTAGGTGGTCCTCGAGTTAAAATTACTCAAAATGGTTTGGATAGCAGCGATGCGTCTCGCATTGGACCTGATCACGCTACATCAAGTGACAGCCTAGCGGCAGAGCAAATTGAAGTGTTACGTGGCCCAAGCACCCTACTTTATGGCTCTGGTGCTATTGGCGGTGTAGTGAATGTGGTTGATAACCGTATTCCAACCAATAACATTGACTCTTTATCTGGGGCAGCACAATACACACACGATACAGTTTCAAATGCGAATACATTCGCAGCAAAACTAGAAACTGGCAGCGATAACTTTAATTTCCATTTTGATGGTACTAAACGCAGCGGTGATGATTACCAAACACCTCGTTTTAATTTACCAGATGAACATGAAGAAGGTGAAGTACATGTTGAAGGCGATGAAGAAACAGCTACTTCAGTTGAAAATACCTTTATAGACAGTGAAACAGTTAATTTTGGTACTAGCTATGTGGGTGAGCATTTAACCGTTGGATTTTCATACGGTAATATCGAAACAGACTATGGTATTCCAGGCCATTCACATGCTCATCATGAACACGATCATGCACATGAAGAAGCAGGCGAGCATGAAGAACACGAAGGTGAAGAACATGCAGAAACACCTGTTTATGCTCATTTAGAACAAGACCGTTGGCAGGGGCTGGTAAGTTATGCATTTCATGATAACTGGATTGAGTCAATCAACCTACGTCTTGGTTACACAGACTATACCCATAGTGAAATTGAAGACGGCGCTATTGGCACCACTTTTAGTAATGAAACCACTGAAGCACGTTTAAACGTAGAGCATCAATTAGGCCAATGGCATGGCATGATTGGCTATCACTATAGTGAGTCTGATTATGACGCGATTGGCGAAGAAGCCTTTACACCTGCAAGTATCACTACCACTCATGCGCTATATTTACTTGAAGAACGCAAGTTTGGTGACGTCACCGTAGAACTTGGCGCCCGTTTAGAAGATTATGAGATAAAAAGTGATGTAGATACGCATCAGCATAGCCATGATGACGAACCTGCATCAGCAGATGAAACTGTTAACTACACCCAAAGCTTTACTAATCTAAGTGCCTCAGCAGGTGCGATTTGGGAGTATATGCCAAGTCACAACCTAGCCGTTAGTTTGTCACATTCAGAGCGTGCACCACTTTCAGCGGAGCTACTCTCTAATGGTGTGCATATTGCTACCGGGACTTACGAACTTGGTTTGGGTTACCATATTGAAGGTAACGAAGCGCATTTTGAGCCTGAAGAAATTAAACAAGAAACATCAACTAATCTAGATATTAGTTTACGTCGCTTTAGTGGAGACTTTGGTTACACTGTCAACTTCTTCTATAACGACATTAAAAACTTTTATTATCAGCAAAACACAGGATTAGTGTTTGATGAAATGGATGGTTTTGAACCTGCTGCCATTGGTCACAGTGACGCAATTGATGTTTATCAGTTCACAAGTAAAGATGCTGAGCTGTATGGTTTTGAATTTGATGTACATTATCAAATAAACCCCAGCGCCATGGTAAAAGTATTTGGTGATTCTACTCGCGCCAAACTAAAAGATAATGAAGGAAATTTACCACGCATTCCTGCTAATAAATTGGGTTCAGAACTGCAATACACCCTAGGTAGCGCACAATTTACCTTAACAGGAACACATTATTTTGAGCAAAATGATATTAGTGCAAACGAAACAGCAACAGATGGCTATACATTGATTGATTTACAAGCCAATTATCAGCTTGATTTAGGTGCCGTTGACACACAGCTTTACCTAAGTGTTGATAACATTACTGATGAACTTGGTTTTGTACACAGCTCGTTTATTAAAGACACCGCGCCACTTCCTGGTCGTAACTTCCAATTTGGAGTAAGAGGCTACTTTTAAACAAAGATCAGTTTAATGAGCCAATAAAAAACCGCATTCATATTAATGAATGCGGTTTTTTCATAACTAAAATGTTATGTACGTTCTAATTAAAGAATTGCGTGTAACTCAACGTCGAATACAAGTGTTGAGTAAGGTGCGATTGCTGCACCGGCACCACGTTCACCATAAGCAAGCTCATGAGGAACGTATAAACGCCACTTAGTACCTACTGGCATCATTTGTAATGCTTCAGTCCAACCTTTGATCACGCCGCCCACTGGGAATTCAGCAGGTTGACCGCGCTCGTATGAGCTGTCAAAAACAGTACCGTTTACTAAAGTACCGTGGTAATCAACACGTACTGTAGACTCAGCAGTTGGCTTCTCGCCTTCACCTGTTGCAAGTACTTCGTACTGAAGACCTGACTCAGTTACTGTAATTTCAGGACGTTTTGCGTTTTCTTCTAAAAATGCAATGCCTTCAGCAGCGAGTACTTTAGCTTCTTCTTCACGACGAGCTTGGATCTCTTCGTTAATTTTTTCAAATGCAGCTTGGATCTCAGGGATCTCAACTTGAAAAGCACTGCCTGCATACGCATCTTTCATGCCTTCAAATACTGAATTTAAGTTTAAACCTTCAAAAGGATTAGCCTTAAGTTGCTCACCCATTTGTAAGCCAATACCGTAACTTGCTTTTTCAGCATCTGTAGTAAAATTATCTGACATAATGTGTTATTCACGTTTTGTTAGTTAAAAGACCCGTATATGCTATCACAAAATAAAAGCCGTTTGGTGCTAGTTTTTATTGAGTTTTTCTTTAATTAAACCAATAGCAAAGGTACACACAGGCAAACTGAGCAAAATTCCAACAAGTAAGCTCATCGACAATAATCCAGCCACACCGACCAGTAAAAGAGGCACAGCTACTAAACCGATAATGCCAATATAAAACGCGCCCCATACAGGCCAATAATTATCGTATTTTGTGATTAAATGCCCGGATAAAATATTAAACCCGATGCCATATAAGAAAGTCATCATCAGCGCATTATTTGGGTATGCATCAATGGCCATTTTTTGTAATAACGATATGGCACTTTGGTAACAATAACCAAACACAGTCCATAGCAGGATGTGCTTGAGTAAACGTTTAGAAAAGGATAACTCCGGGGACTGTGACATAATAAAGCTCCAGATAGCAAAAAACCGCCAATAAGGCGGTTTTTTAAATAATGGTGGAGAGATAGGGATTTGAACCCTAGAGGGGCTATAAACCCCTGCCGGTTTTCAAGACCGGTGCATTCGACCACTCTGCCATCTCTCCGTACGGCGCGCATAATAAGATCATACGCTTAGCTTGTAAAGCCCTATTTTAATAAAACCGGCTAAATAAATCAGGATAGTCATAAACCCTAGTAATATTGTTTAGGTCTGCGGGCAATCCAAGAACATACTAAACACACCAGTAAGCTGGCAGTTAAAAATGCAATACTTTGAAATATTAAATCGAAGCGGTTTAAATCATCACTTGGGATCACAACTAACACAAACGAAGGTAGGACGGTGAATAATAGAACATAGCAGCATATTTTAAAGGCTCTGCCAAAATCAAATCGTCGAGACTGTTGCATCCACCATGTTAGCAGTACTAGGACACCCATCGCAGTTGCAGCAATAAAGTGAGCTGCTTGTGTATTCATTGCAACATAAAATGTCGCAAGCGCGCCAACAACACCCCAGATTGACCAAGCAAACCAGTTTTCTTTTTCACGTAAAAATAAATTTCCCATCATTTTCGTCTTCTTTATCGTTATTATTGGTAAGACTTTCCATACATTAACAAAAAACAACCGATTAAAAAACAAACTGAAGAAGATTTATTGCGTATGGTGCTTCCGTGCGCTTCTCGCAGCTACAATATTAACCGCGGTAGTGTAACACGATTAACTTAATGAATTATGACTATATTGAATATAAAAAGTTCATCCTATTGCTACAAAAAACTAAAAAAGTTTTCTGGTTTATGGCGCGGTGACTTTTTACACTCAACTGCTGGCGTCCCTAAGTACAAATAACCCACTATTTCATCATCATCATTTAAGTTAAGCGCGTGTTTAACACTGGGGCTTTGTGCAAAGTAACCTGTGCGCCAAATACCGCCAAGCCCTTGTGCAAATGCGGCTTGTTGCATAGCCAGCACGCCACAGCCTGCACTTTGAACTTGTTCTATTCTTGGTACTTTTGGATGTTGTTGATATTTTGCAATGGCAATAATAATCATGGGTGCTCTAAGGGGTAACTCTTTAGCACGATTAATTACTTTTTCAGCTTGCTGCTCGGCCAAAGCGCTTTGATAATAAATTTCACCTAACTTATGACGTGCATCCCCTTGAACAATAATATATTGCCAAGGCGCAATACAGCCATGATCAGGAACTCTGAGCCCAGCCTGCTGAATAATGTTTAGTTGTTCTTCATTAGGGCCTGGCTCTGTCAGTTTTGCATCTGACTGGCGGGTTAATAAAAGCTCAATAGCATCCATTATAATTACTCAAAAGACAAAACAATAGCATACCATTGAAACCCTTAGGTTAAAATATAATGGGCACCCCGCTGTTATTATTTGCTTATCAAGAAAGTACCTAGGTTAAAAAAGTACACAAATAATATCGCAACCCAAATAGCCGTGTATTTGTACCATTACAAAGTGACGCTCGCCTTTTGCATGTAAATAATTAGGTCGAACTAATGAGAGGCTTTATCGATTTAATTTTGCCAGTTAAGCGTTGTAGCCGAGGCACCATTGAAAATCGCAATAGCGTATTTATTAGCTATACAAGGAATGGGGTAAGGTAAAAAACAACAATATAAGGGTCTGATTAAAAGTTAACTATCTTTAAAAAATAATCAGACCCGTGTACTTACTTAAATTGCATATTAAATACTGCGTGCAACTTGTAAAGCTTCAAATATAGCGCGCTTGGCATCAATAGCAGCAGCGAGTTTAGCGCCACCAATAACATGAACCTTGGCGTCCTCTGCTTGTGCCTTAAATAACTCGTCGTTAGACACTTGACCAATACAGGCAATAACCGTATCGACTGGCAGTACTTGAGTTTCACCAGCAACACTAATGGTTAGGCCGTTTTTATCAAAACGATGGTATTGGCAATTGGCAATTTGTTTCACACCATGTTGTTTGGCAACTTGACGATGGATCCAACCAGTAGTTTTACCTAAGTCACCACCAAAGCGCCCTGCACTGCGTTTTAGCATATAGAGTTGACGTTCATCTTTATGCGGCTGAGGTTCACACTCTATGCCCCACTGGGTTTTAAAGTCGCTGATGCTTTGTGATTTATGTTCGCTTAAAAATGCCACCATATCAAAACCTATACCGCCTGCGCCTAAAATCGCAATCGAATTACCCAGCTCTACTTCACCGCGTATAACTTCATCGTAAGCAAATACACGCTTATTATCGCTGCATTTAATCGTAGCTTCACGTGGTCTTACACCCGTGGCAAATACCACATCATCAAACTCAGCTAGCATACTGTCACTAAATGCTTTACCTAATTCAATGGTGACGTTTAAACGCTTAAGTTCATTACTAAAGTAAGCTAATGTATGATTGAAGTCTTCTTTACCAGGTATTTGCATAGCTAAATTGAATTGCCCACCCATATGTTGCTTTTGGTCAATAAGCGTTACATTGTGACCTTTTTGCGCTAAGTAGCAACTTGAAGAAAGCCCAGCAGGACCCGCTCCAACCACTAAAACATTTTTAGCTATTGCGGCTTTTTCTAGAGGGTAATCAAGTTCAAAACCCGCTTGTGGGTTAACTAAGCACGTGGCACGTTTACCTTTAAATACATGATCTAAACAACCCTGATTACAACCAATACAAATATTAATATGCTCAGATTGCTTAGCCGCGTATTTATTAAAAAATTCAGGATCAGCTAATAATGGACGCGCCATAGAGATTAAATCAGCCTCACCCGCCGTTAAAATATCATTGGCAATCTCTGGTGTATTAATGCGGTTTACCGCAATAACAGGCACGCTAATGACATCTTTCAACCTCTTTGACGCTTCTTTAAATGCGCCTGGGGGTACCATGCTTGCAATTGTCGGTACCCGTGCTTCATGCCAACCAATGCCAGTATTGAAAATATCAACACCTGCTTTTTCAAGTGCAATAGCTTGTTGTGTTACTTCCTCAGGAGTTGAGCCATTCGGAATTAAATCGATAACAGACAGTCTAAAAATAATTAGAAATTTATCTGAAACTTTAGCTCTTACTGCTTTTACAATCTCAACAGCTAAACGCATTCTGTTTTCAAGACTGCCACCAAACTCATCGTCTCGTTTGTTTGTATGCGGTGCCATAAATTCATTAATTAAGTAACCTTCAGAGCCCATCACCTCTACGCCGTCGTAACCTGCTTTTTCTGCTAAATATGCAGAGTGAGCAAAATCTTTAATGGTTTTTTTAATTGAACTTAAAGACATAGCCTTAGGTTTATAAGGGTTGATCGGTGCTTTTATCGCACTTGGGGCTTGATTGAATGGATGATAGGCATAGCGCCCAGCATGCAATAACTGCAGGCAAATTTTACCACCATGTTGATGAACAGCTTGCGTATAAGCACGGTGTTTAAAAACATCATAATAACTATTAAATGATGATGAAATAGGCGTTAACTTGCCGCGAAGATTAGGGCTATATCCCCCCGTAATGAGCATTGCTGTGCCACCTTTAGCACGTGCTTCATAAAAAGCACGTAGGCGTTTACGATTATGCCATCCCTCTTCGAGGCCGGTATGCATTGATCCCATTACTAAACGGTTGCGTAATTGTGTGTGTTTTAGTTCTAATTTTTGTTCTAACATCCTGTGCCCCAATAACTGGTCTAACCTGTGTGCATTTAGTCAATTCTGCTTTAATGACCAACAATAAGCAATATATGAGCAGATTAAACTTAATAATTTTTTAACTTAAAACCTGTTGACTGCGTTTATCTTGACCAATAGCGTGAGTTAAAAGTAGTGACTACAGCCATAATTTCAATAATTATTTATTAAATAAACACGTGTTTAATCTCAAGTGTAATTGAATTTATAAATGTTTCGTTACGATTTAGCAGTTAAATTTATTTATATTCTACGCTAAGATGGCAATAACGTTTTAGCTGTACCAATTTAAGGAGCTATTTTGATAGCAAAGGTATTTAAAGGTATATGGACGGGGATCAACTTCTCACGTCGTTTAATACTCAACGTATTGTTTTTATTTTTGGTCGTCATTTTTATCGTATCGGTATCAAGTGACGGTGATAAAATTATTGTCGAAGAGGGCTCTGTTCTTAGACTTAACCTTAATGGCCCTATTGTCGAAGAAAAAACCTATATAGACCCTGTTGAAGCCGCTATTAATGATGCAACGGCCAGTGCTGACTCACCCAGTGAAATATTGCTCGACGATGTAGTTGAAGTAATTAATGAAGCAGCACAAGACTCGCGTATAAGCGCTATTTTGCTTGATTTACAAGAAATGCCAAAAGCACATTTAAATAAGCTCAAACAAATTACGCAGGCACTTGAAACATTTAAAGCAACTGGTAAAAAAGTGATTGCCTCAGGGTATTACTACACCCAAGCACAATATTACATTGCCGCGCATGCAGACGAAATTGCGATGCATCCTTATGGTAGTGTGCTTATTGAAGGCTACGGTATGTATCCGCTTTACTTCAAAGACGCATTAGAAAAGTTAGAAGTCACTCAGCATATATTCCGTGTAGGTACCTTTAAATCGGCCGTTGAACCGTTTATCAGAAACGATATGTCAGAGGCAGCTAAAGAAGCAAACCGCGTATGGCTTGGTGCTTTATGGAATGAATATAAGCAAGACGTTAGTGCTGTGCGTCCTTTTGATGAGTCAAACTTTGATGAAACAATGGATGTTTATTTAGCTAAAATGCAAGCCGCTAATGGTGATGCCGGTAAGTATGCTCTGGATAACCAATGGGTTGATTCATTAAAAACCAATCAGCAAATTCGCCAACAATTAATTGAATTGGTTGGAGAAAATGAAGATGGAAAAACATTCAAACAAGTCTCTTTTGGTGAATACTTAAGTTTAGTAAAACCGCCTATTGAGTTTGATAACCCTATGACTGAAAAAGTCGCTGTTGTGGTTGCTAAAGGCACTATTGTTGATGGTGAACGCCGTGCTGGTGAAATTGGTGGTGATTCAACTGCAGCCCTACTTCGCAAAGCGCGACTTGATGACAAGGTTAAAGCGGTGGTTTTACGTATAGATTCAGGCGGTGGCAGCATGTTTGCCTCAGAAGTAATTCGTGCTGAAGTACTTGCACTTAAAGCTGCTGGTAAACCCGTTATTGCATCAATGAGCTCAGTAGCTGCATCAGGCGGTTATTGGATTGCATCGGCGGCCAATGAAATTTGGGCAGCGCCGAGTACAATTACCGGTTCAATTGGCGTATTTGGTACCTTTATGACATTTGAAGATACCTTAGCTAAAATAGGCGTGTATTCAGATGGCGTAGCGACCACCGAATTGGCAGGTTTTTCAATCACTCGCCCACTTAACGAGAAAATGGCTAAAGTTATTCAAATGAGTGTTGAAGAAGCGTATGGACGTTTTTTAGATGTGGTTGCTGAGGCACGTAATATGACCCCAGAGCAAGTTGATAAAATTGCCCAAGGTCGGGTATGGATTGCCTCTCAAGCTCAAGAGCTTGGTTTAGTTGATAAACTTGGTAATAAACAAGATGCGATTAAAGCAGCTGCAGAGCTTGCAAAGCTTAACTACTATGACGTTAAAACAATTAAGCAATCGCTTAGCCCACAAGAAAAAATGCTTCAAGATATTTTCGGCAGTGCCGCCGTTAAATCAGTACTTGGGCTTGAAACACAAAAAACAGCAGTATTAGCCAGCCAAGCTAATCTGCAAAGTGTTATTAAACAATTAAGCAGTGAAGTAGAAAACCTAAAAGATTATAACGATCCACAAGGTGTTTATGCCCGCTGTTTAGAGTGTACAGTTGCACAATAGTGCCTTAACAGGCTGTATTGATTAGCAGTTAGCGTTATACTAAGCCCAGTTTTTTTACTGGGCTTTTTTTATGAAACGTAAACGCATTTATATCGCTTACACTGGCGGTACCATAGGAATGAAAAAATCAATTCGCGGCTATATTCCTGCTGAAGGGTTTTTAACCGAAACCGTGGTTAATAACGCAGAGTTTAATCGTGAAGAAATGCCATTATTTGATATTCATGAATACTGCCCACTTATAGATTCTTCAGATATGTCACCGGCTCATTGGCAACTCATCGCCGATGACATAAAAAGTAAATACCAAGATTACGATGGCTTTGTGGTACTGCATGGCACCGATACTATGGCCTATACTGCATCAGCTCTATCGTTTATGTTTGAAAACTTAACTAAACCTATTATTGTGACCGGCTCACAAATTCCGCTGTCTCAATTACGCTCAGATGGTCAAGTTAACCTCCTTAATGCCATGTATTTAGCGGCTAACTACCCCATTGCAGAAGTCAGCTTATTTTTTAATAATCAGTTGTTCAGAGGCAATCGTGCAACTAAAGCCCATGCAGATGGGTTTGATGCATTCGCCTCACCTAACTTAGAGCCGCTTGCGCTTTCAGGTATTAATATTCAGCTGATCAAAGGGCAATTAAGCCCGTATGTAGAAAATGAACTCCAAGTTACCCCTATTACACCGCAAGCAATTGGCGTGCTGTATTTATACCCAGGGATCAGCAAAGAAGTAGTAAAAAGCTTAGTTAATGGCAATATTAAAGCCCTCGTACTGCTAAGCTTTGGCGTAGGCAATGCGCCACAAGACCCTGAGTTTTTAGATATTCTGGATGAAGCAAGTAAACGGGGTGTTATCATTACTAATTTAACCCAATGTTTAAAAGGCCAAGTGAACATGGGCGGTTATGCCACGGGTAATGCGCTGTTAAACATAGGCGTGATCAGCGGTTACGATATGACCTTAGAAGCATGCTTAACTAAGCTGCATTACTTGTTTAGTCAAAACCTAGAAATTGAAACAATTCGCCATTTAATGCAAGATAACCTACGTGGTGAGCTGACCCGTTAAGTAATCAGTTAGGCGAATAACAAAAAAGGACGCTACTTAGCGTCCTTTTTGATTACTTAGATTTTATTAACGAACTTTTGCGTCAATATCAACTAAGTCAGTTAAATGACACGTTTCACCACTGTGGGTTTTAATGCCATGCTCACCAAAGTAATCACGCTGGGCTTGAACTAAGTGCCCATTACTTGGTGTTGTTAGCGTTGCTAAGTAGGTTTGTGTTGCACTAAGCACAGGAAACGCCAGACCCGTCATAACGGCTTGGCCAGTCACTTTACGCATCGCTAATGACTCTTTTTCAAGCGTGTCAATAAACTCAACGCCTTGCGCTACACTATCAAGGTAATCAGCACGGATAATACACCCTGCACGCCATGTTTGTAGCGTTTTCGCTAAATCAACTTTCCATTGATGAGTTCGTGAAGCGCCTTTAATTAATGCAAGTCCTTGACGATAAGCCAACAGGCTCGCAAGGGTAAACGCATCTTTTAATTCATCTAAATCAATATCAACTTGCGTGGTATTTTGTGCGCTGTATGTCATTTCTTGTGCGGCAGTGGTATTACACGCATTGGTTAAATGACGAGCTTGTACAGCAGCTACTAGCGACGGTACCGCAATACCTAATTCAAGGGCGTTTTGTGCTGTCCATAAACCGGTGCCTTTTGCGCCTACTTTATTGTCAATTAAATCTACAAGCGGCACATTATGCGAATTTTCAAGTGATAAAATATGGCTTGAGATTGACAGTAAATAGCTATTTAGCTGCCCTTGAGACCATTCGTTAAATATCTCTGCAATTTCTTTAGGTGACCGATTAGTGCCGTGACGCAATAGCTGATACATTTCTGCAATCAGTTGCATGAGTGCGTATTCAATTCCATTGTGAACCATTTTTACAAAATGGCCGCTAGCTGACTGGCCTACACGCGCAAAACACGACTCGCCTTTATAGCTTGCAGCAACCTTTGTAAACCATGGCTCGACACGCTCCCAGCCGCCTTCAGAACCACTGGCCATCATAGCTGGACCGTGACGTGCACCCTCAGCACCGCCTGAAATACCCATAGTGGCAAATTCAAACTTATCTTGGTATTTGAGCTTACGGTTAATACCGTCTTTATAATTACTGTTACCACAATCAACAATAATATCACTACACTGAACACCCGCTTCAATAAGCTCGTTGCAAACCGCATCAACTAACTCACCTGCAGGCACAAGTAATAAAATAGAACGCGGTGCTTCTAAACGCCTAACCATATCCCCTAGATCAGAGACAATGTGAAGTTTATCAGCCATGCCTTGTGATTTAGCACAACTTAGTAATTCTTCACCCGCATTTGGGTTTTTGTCATAAGCGACAAGCGTTATCCCTTTTTCAATCAAGTTCAGGGCAAGATTTTTCCCCATAACGCCTAACCCTACTAATGCAACTTGCATTTAGTGCCCTCCTCGGTAACAACTATTTGGTTAGTAAATTAAAATAATACCGCGTGCATTATACTCAGACCGCAGCCATGAGCAAAGCTACATGCATTTATTACAGTTAAAATAAACGCCGCAATTATATCAAACAACCGCCCTCTGAGGGGAAGAAATAGCAGTGCTATTTAAATTTTTAGATCATTGACGCCCTTTGACACCGGTGTCATAATGATGACATATTCATTTTGTATATAATAGTCGCAATGTTATAAAAATTGCATAAAACTAAAGATTGCTCTTTATTAGTAATCGCTAAAAACAAAATAACCGTCAACTTGCTTAAAAAAAGCACACAGGAGAATTTAATGTTAAGACGTACAAAAATAGTCGCGACACTTGGACCTGCAACAGATAGAGATAATAACTTAGAAAAAATTATTCGTGCAGGCGCAAATGTCGTTCGATTAAATTTCTCACACGGTGTTGCACAAGATCATAAAGACCGTGCACAAGCTGTTCGAGATATTGCAACTAAACTTGGTAAGCACATCGCGATTCTCGCTGACTTACAAGGCCCAAAAATTCGCGTTTCAACCTTCAAAGAAGGCAAAGTGACCTTATCTGTTGGTGCAAAATTTATTCTTGATGCCAAAATGGAAAAAGGCCAAGGCGATATTAACGCCGTCGGTATTGACTACAAAGAGCTACCACAAGATGTTGCCCCTGGTGATTTATTGCTTTTAAACGATGGCTTAATTCAACTCACCGTAGAAAGTGTTGAAGGTCACTTAGTTCATACCATTGTGACTGTTGGCGGCGTACTTTCTAATAATAAAGGGATTAACCGTTTAGGTGGAGGCTTAACGGCACCTGCATTTACGGAAAAAGATAAGGAAGATTTAATCACTGCTGCTGAAATTGGCGTTGATTACATTGCGGTTTCTTTTCCTCGCAGTGGCGATGATATGCGTTATGTGCGTTCACTTGCGGAGGCTGCAGGCTCTAATGCACAGCTTTTAGCTAAAATTGAGCGTGCTGAAGCAGTAGAAACACAAGAAGCAGTTGATGACATTATTTTAGCGTCTGACGCTGTTATGGTTGCCCGTGGCGACTTAGGTGTTGAAATTGGTGATGCTGCACTAATGGGTAAACAAAAACTCATTATTCGTCGCGCCCGTTCATTGAACCGTACCGTTGTAACCGCTACGCAAATGATGGAATCGATGATCGATAACCCTATGCCAACACGTGCAGAAGTTATGGATGTTGCCAATGCAGTACTTGATGGCACAGATGCAGTGATGCTTTCTGCTGAAACAGCCGCTGGTGATTACCCGGAAGAAACCGTTGCTACTATGGCGCGTGTTTGTTTAGGTGCTGAATCCCAAAAAGAAACACACGTTTCTAAACATCGTTTAGACAGCCGTTTTTCTTCTAATGCCGAATCAATTGCCTTATCAGCTATGTATGCAGCTAACCACTTAGACTCTGTTAAAGCGATTATTACCCTTACTGAGTCAGGTAGTACGGCAAAATTGATGTCGCGTATTAGCTCTGGACTGCCTATTTATTCACTTTCACGTCATGCAAGTACATTAGGTCAAACAGCACTGTATCGTGGTGTTTACCCTGTATTTTTTGACTCTACAAAATGTGAAAAAGATAGCATGGTTAAAGATGCATTAAGCACACTTGTAGCCGCAGGCTCTTTACAAGCAGGCGATACCGTGATTATTACCCACGGTGATGCGATGGAAACGATTGGTGCAACCAACACGATGAAAATAGTCACGGTTTCGTAACTGTAACGCACATAAAAAAACGCGAGCTAAAAGCTCGCGTTTTTTTATGTTATTTATTAAAGTTAGCTAGCCAGTGCTGCTTTTACTTTATCACGGTAACTTCTACTTACTTTAAGCTCTTGTCCGTTATCTAACACTAATAAATATTCACCACTAACCTGAGTTACCAGCTTGCTAATTTGTTTGGTGTTAACAATCGCGCTGCGATGAACACGTACAAATAAGCTTGGATCTAATTCTTGTTCAAGCTCTTTCATAGTTTTACGTAATATATGCGTTTGCCCATCTTGGCAATGCAGACACATGTAATCACCTGCCGCATCTACCCACTGTATAGTAGCAACGGGTACTCTGACAATTTCGCCCTGCTCTTTTACGGCCAATGACTCAGGATAACGACGATCTGTAAGGGTATCGCCTGTGGCTAATTTCTTTAAAATTTCTTCGCAGTTATTGCCTGTTATCCCTGCTACGAAGCTCGCTAGTTTTTTCTTATGGGCGTTATCCTGCTGAGTTTTTAAATAGGTATGCACTTTTTCTACCGCCTGTTTTAATCTGTTATCATCAACGGGTTTTAAAATGTAATCTAAAGCATGAATTTCAAATGCTTTAACAGCAAAGTGATCAAACGCCGTAACAAACACAATGGCAGGTAAATCTTTACTGCTTTCACTTAAAGCACGTGCGACTTCAAAACCGTTCATACCAGGCATTTGAATATCAAGAAAGACAAGATCAATTTTTTCGTTTTTACAACTTTCAATCGCATCAAAACCTGAGCTACACAGTTTGATCACTTCAATATCAGAAAACTCTTCAAGCCTGACGGCTAAACCTTTACGTGCTAATGGTTCATCATCAACAATAAGCGTTTTTATTCTTGTCATTTTTTCACAGCCTTCTCAAACGGGACTCGCAGATTAACTTTTAATCCACTTGGCGTATTATGTGATAATACAAACGAGTAATTATTTTCGTAGAGCGTTTTTAATCTGTCTCGGGTGTTTGCCACACCTACGCCTTGTGCATTAACTAACTGACCATTTTCAATATCAGTGCCAGGCCCATTATCGCCCACTTCAAGTAATAATTCATTAGCAAAAACTTGCGCTTTTATATCAATAACACCACCTTCTGACATATGGGCAATGGCGTACTTAATGGCATTTTCGATGATCGGTTGTAATATTAAGCTTGGCACTAATGCTTGTTTGGCCTGCTCACTCACGTCCACATTAACTTGTAAGCGCTCATCAAAACGTACACGTTCAATTTCTAAATAGAGCATTAATGCATGTAACTCTTGCTCCAGCGGCACTTTTTTAATTGGATCAGTATTAAGCGTATAGCGTAAAAAGTCACTCAATTTAGATACCATCAAGTTAGCATCTTTATTTTCTTTTACCAAAACTAAGGTTGATATTGCATTGAGCGTATTAAACAAAAAATGAGGATTTAGCTGGTATCTAAGCATTTTTAACTGCGCTTCGTGCGCCATTGTGGTCGCTTTTAAGGCTTTTTGACGTTCACTTTGTAATAACTGGTAATACTTAACCCCAAAGTACAAACCACTCCAACACAAAATAATATAAACAGAATCAAGTCCTTGTTGTAAATAATAAAACCATTCTTCAGGACGGTATCCGTGGCGATAAATTTCCCACAGGTTAAACTTTTGCACCACGGCCCATAATGTACCGGTTATATAAGAGGCGCCAAATACAACAATAATTAATACCCAAGGTGAGGCATTCCAAATTTTGCGATAAATATAACGCAGAGGCACAGTCATTAAACAGCCCGCATAGGCGTTTAGTAAAATAACGAATACGTAAATATCACGCATTTCGAATACTTTAGAACCAATATAGTTAACTAACGCATAACCTATCCAGCCTGCAATTTGCAAAAGCCAGAAAAAACGTTGTCTGTTATCAATTAAAGACTGCCAATTCAAAATTAATTATTACCTTGTAAATTTATCACTATTATATCGATTTATCGTCAGGTATAGCACTACCAACTGTCTTACTTTTTAATAGCCCTATCGCAAACAATAAATTAAATAAATACAGGATGGATGTTCAGTTCTGGTTTAGTGGTTACGTTAAACAAACTAAAACTCGTGTTGCAATTACCCCTTGCGCGGATGATTTAAAACGCATAAAAAAAGCGAAAGGCATCCACCTTTCGCTTATCAATGTTTACTTTTCTTTTTTAAGCAAGTTTATCTGAAACAACTTTATAAGTCGGATCTTCAATTACGTTCACTTCAACTAAGTCACGTGCTTTATGAAGTAGTTCTGTACAGTCTTTACTTAAGTGACGCAAGTGCAGCTTTTTACCCGCTTTATTGTATTTGTCAGCTAAGCTGTCGATGGCCTCAATCGCACTATGATCCGCAACGCGACTGTATTTAAACTCAACAATCACATCTTTAGGGTCATTCTTAACATCAAATAAATCAGCAAAGTTTTTAACCGAACCAAAAAATAAAGGCCCATGTAGCTCGTACACTTTTGAACCTTCTTTATCAATATAGTTAGTTGTGTAAATATGTTTTGCATGCTGCCATGCAAACACTAACGCAGAGACAATAACACCTACACACACCGCAATCGCAAGGTCGGTAATAACCGTTACACCCGAAACTAATACAATCACAAAAGCATCAGATAAAGGCACGCGTTTCATCATTTTGAAACTCGCCCATTCAAACGTACCCAGCACCACCATAAACATAACCCCAACTAATGCGGCCAGTGGGATCATTTCGATTAAGCTTGAAGCGAAGATAATAAATGCAAGTAACATCAATGCGGCACTAATACCTGATAAACGCGAACGTCCACCTGAATTAATGTTGATCATAGATTGGCCAATCATGGCACAGCCACCCATTGCACCAAAGAAACCACATGTGACATTGGCCGCACCTTGGCCAATACATTCTTTATTAGAATGGCCACGGGTTTCTGTAATTTCGTCAATCAAGCTTAGCGTTAACAGCGATTCAATTAAGCCAATTGCTGCAAGAATAAGCGCATATGGAAAGATAATTTGTAGTGTTTCTAGGTTAAAAGGGACCATAGGAATATGAAACTGTGGTAAGCCACCGGCAATGGTTGCAGCTTCATTTCCTGTCATGCCTTTTAAGAAATCAAGTACCGTACGTGCTTCTAAATCAAGACCAATCACTAAACCCGTTACAGTAACAATAGCAACCAGTGATGAAGGCACCGCGGTAGTTAATTTTGGTAAAAAGTGAATAATTGCCATCGTTAGCGCCACTAAACCTAACATGATGTAAAGCGCAGTGCCCGTCATCCACATTTGGCCGCCAGCACCATCAGGCACTTTAAACTGTCCAAGCTGGGCTAAAAATATAACAATCGCTAAACCGTTAACGAAACCGAGCATAACAGGATGCGGAACCATACGAATAAATTTACCGAGCTTAAATACCCCAGCCAATATTTGTAGTAGTCCCATCAGCAACACAGTAGCAAATAGGTATTCCACTCCGTGATCAACTACTAAACTTACCATCACAACCGCTAATGCACCGGTTGCACCCGAAATCATACCCGGACGACCACCAAAAATAGCCGTAATTAAGCCCACAATAAATGCGGCGTATAAACCAACAAGAGGTTCTACATTTGCAACAAAGGCAAATGCAACAGCTTCTGGGATCAAGGCAAGTGCCACTGTCAATCCAGAGAGAATATCGTTTTTAGCAGAGCTTGGCGCTCTGCTGAGTAAGTTAAACATTGAGTTCCTCAGTTTTATTTCGCTAACAAAAAAAGCGCTAGATTTTATCAAATTAGCGCTCATTTCACAATTATAGTTAATTCAGCCTGTGTGCTTTTAGCTGCTTAGTAAAGTTTAAAGTGGCAGCGCCGTGCTTCGTTTAACACACGTCATGGTCACATTAGAATGAACCTCTTGTACATATTCTAAGCTAAGCAAGTTATCGCGTACAAAGTGCTCATAACCTTCTATGCCTTGAGAAATAATACGCAACATAAAGTCCATAGTGCCAGCCATGGTGTAACATTCAGTCACTTCATCATAGCTAAGTATTAATTTTTCAAACTCAGCTAAATTCTTTTTACCATGGTTTGATAAACGTACATGGGCGTATACCAACATATCAAAGCCCAGCTTTTTTTCATCAAGCAATGCGACTTTACTTTTGATGTAGCCATCTTGTTCTAATTTAGCAATACGACGCCAACAAGGAGACTGAGAAAGTCCGACTTTGTCTGCAATCTCAGCAGTTGATAAACTTGCATCTTGTTGTAAAAGTGCCAATATTTGGCGATCTACGTGATTTAGAGACATTTTATTTCTTATTTATCTAATAAATTGGTTAAATTATACAGCCTTTTTAAAAAGCAGTCTGCTTATTTTTAACAAATATGCACATCAACCAAACTGGCCACTTACAAATGGGTTAGTAGCCTGTTCATGAGCAACATGGGTGTTGTCACCATGGCCACTTAAAATTGCAGTGTTCGGTGGTAATGTCATGATATGTTGCATTATAGAGCCGATTAGCTGCTTGCTGTCGCCTTTAGGAAAGTCGGTACGCCCTATTGAACCTTTGAAAATAACATCCCCGACGATAACCGTATTGTGTGCTTGTTGATAAAACACAACATGCCCTGGCGTATGGCCTGGGCAATGAAGTACTTTAAATTCAAGCTGCCCAACCTTGATACTATCACCATGGGCTAACCATTCATCAGGATAGAAGGAGTTGATCGGTTTAAAGCCAAACATAGTGGCTTGCATCGGTAAATTGTCGAACCAAAAACGTTCATCCTCATGAGGCCCAATCATCTTTACCTTGTGTTGCTCGCGTAAATTATGCGCAGCGCCTACATGATCTAAATGCCCATGGGTTAACCAAATCGCTGCCAATGATAAATTATGCTGCTTAAGTGATGCATTAATTTTGTCAGCATCACCGCCAGGGTCAACCACGACAGCTTGCTGGGTTTGTTCACATACTATAATTCGGCAATTTTGCATAAACGGGGTTACGGGAATAGTGATTATTTTCATCTTATATTTCTTTATCTTTTTGTGCTGGAATAACTATATTCTCTTCGTATGACATTAAAACTGGGTATTTCAAATAAGCTTGATCATAAAATGGGCTATGCTCATATAACCAATTTAAACGTGCATCAGCGTTCTTAGCAAAGTCTTTATCCTGGTTTACTTTTTTATCAAATTCTTGGGCTAATTTGGGGTCATCAGCAAGCATTTTTTCAGCAAACGGTATCAAAGCATAATTTTCCATATATTCAGTGCGCTGAAAAATAGTATTAAACTCCCCCCAAGCAAAAAATGAATCTGGTGCTTCAGGATGTAGCAAGTGGACAGCTAACTCTCCTGCCTTTTGCTGCGTACTCACTTCAAACCAACCATCTAAATCCACATTTGTAGCTGGTACATAATCAAAACTAGCCGACACTCTAAAACGCCCTTCAAATGGCGCTTTATCAAAACTATATTGCGCTACTTTTGCCATTTTTAATGGCTGAGTGTTGGCACCACTGAGCTTATTAACTGACACCCCATGCAGGGCTAATTTCTCAATAATATCGGTGTAAACAGGTGGAATAAAAAATGATTTTGGTACTTCAACCGTGTGCTGCACCTCTTTTTGCCAAAAAATAGGCAGCTTGTCATAATCCTGTTTTTTACCCAAATAGCTTACTTCTTGTTGATTTGACAATGGGCTCAGGCTTTTAGAATAAGCAATACCTTTAAACGCGATATGATCAGGCTGCTCAGAATAACCACGCTTAACAATTAATTGCTTAGGAACAAATTCTTGTTCTTTTTTTACTGCATTAGCGAGTTTATCTTTATGCGCTGATAATGCTTCAATAGCACCATCTATAAACACATAAGTCCCTAACACGCGTTGTTTGTATGGCTTTAAAGAATGGTTTTCAACTAAAATGGTAGGCAATGACTTTAAATCACCCCACCCGTTTGAAAACCGCGGTGTGGCAACCCAACCGGCCAGCCCAGATTTAAATTCTTGCTTATCCATAACAAACACTAAAGGGCCCGGAATATGGCCTTGCTCAGTGAGGGTTTGATCAATCATTGGTTTAAAATAACGGTTAAGCGCATCTGAAATGGCAGGCGACTCGCTAGAAAATACTGGGTTATAGCCATAGGTTACATCGTATTGGTAATCAGCCCCATCAGTCACGTGTACGTCAATATACAAATTCGGATTATAATCATTAATTACTTGAAGGACGCTTTTAACCTCTGGCGTATCAAGCTTAGTATAATCACGATTTAAATTAAGATTATTTGCGTTTGTTCTAAAACCCATTTTGACAGGGCCACGCTGATTAATACGATTAAACGCACTACTACGCTCGTGACCATCAACGTTTAATATTGGGATAAATAAAATGTTTACCTTTTTTAATATATCGCGTCGTTTACCCGTAGCAATATCTCTAAGCAGCATAAACATCGCATCTTTACCATCAATCTCACCAGCGTGAATACCAGCCTGAATAAGCACGGTTGGTTTGGTGCTATTGGCCATTTGCCCCGCATTAAAAAAACCTTGTTCGCTGGCAATCAACATTTTTATTGCTCGTTTACTATTACTATAGCCAATCGTTTTTGATTTAAATTGAGTGGGATTCGCAGCCACTAATCTATCAACAAATGCCATGGTATTAGCATAATTGGGAGACGAGACTCCTGCAGAAATTTCAAAGTCTGTGGTTAAGGGTCCCTGTTGTTGCAATAGTGAGGTACTACTACCTTCCCATGGTAATAATGGCGGTAAATGATTGCTATTTGCCATACTTGCAGATAAAACCAATAAACTTATAAACATATACTTCTCTAACAAACCCATTAATTAAGAAAAATTATAGCAATTAAACTTTTCTAGTTGCCAAAACTGCGGTGGTTCAACAAAAAAATACAGCCAACGGCATTTTTAGTTGCAGCCCAGCCACGCTATCAACATCTACTGAATAAAAAGGGCTAATAAGTACCTAAAAAAACGAACACACAACGGTAATAAATAAAGGAAAAAGCCTACAAGCGCATAAAAAAGATAATAAATTACAGGCACAAAAAAAGGAGCCATAGGCTCCTTTTTAATACTTATACAAAAACTTAAGCTGCCGCTAGGCCTTCTTTTGCTTTTGCTACAAGCGCTGCGAATGCAACTTGGTCGTAAACAGCGATATCTGCAAGGATCTTACGATCGATTTCTACAGATGTCTTTTTAAGACCATTGATAAAACGGCTGTAAGACAGACCATTTTGACGTGAAGCAGCATTGATACGTGCAATCCATAGTTGACGGAAAGTACGTTTCTTAGCACGGCGGTCACGGTAAGCGTATTGACCCGCTTTAGTAACAGCCTGGAAAGCTACGCGGTAAACACGTGAACGTGCTCCGTAGTAACCTTTCGCTTGTTTTAAAACTTTTTTGTGACGTGCACGTGCGACAACGCCGCGTTTAACTCTTGCCATTTCTAAAAACCCCTATTAAGCGAATGGTAACATACGTGAAACTAGACCATGGTCATTTTTATGAACCATCATCTTAGGACGTAGGTGTAACTTACGCTTAGAAGTTTTCTTAGTCAGAATGTGACGAAGATGCGCTTGTTTACGCTTGAAACCGCCAGAAGCAGTCTTTTTGAAACGCTTAGCAGCGCCACTGTGACTTTTTAGCTTGTAAGCCATTGCAATAACTCCAAATGTATTGCTTTAAAATTAGTAAGCAGGCGTGAGATATATTTCTATAGCTCCACTTTTAGGCCTAACTTACTGCCATATTCCGGTGAAAACCCAGCATAAATGCCGCAATTTTACTTTAAAACCGGTTAGCACAGGTGAATATTTGCATATTACTTGGGTACCTGAACTAAATTCGGTGCGTATTATCGCCTAAAAATTATTTTTTAGCAACAGGCGCCATCATCATAACCATTTGGCGGCCTTCAACACGATTGGGGAAAGACTCAACTACTGCTAACTCTTCTAAATCGGTTTTGATACGGTTTAATAATTCTATACCAATTTCTTGGTGAGCCATTTCGCGACCACGGAAGCGGATCGTAATTTTAGCTTTATCGCCAGCTTCTAAGAACTTACGTAAGTTGCGAAGCTTAACCTGATAGTCACCTTCATCCGTGCCAGGACGGAATTTGATTTCTTTAATCTGGATTTGCTTTTGCTTCTTCTTCTGCTCTTTTAGTTCTTTGCTTTTTTCAAAGATGAACTTACCGTAGTCCATAACCTTACAAACAGGCGGCTCAGCATTTGGGCTAATCTCTACGAGATCAACACCCGCTGCATCAGCCATAGCTTGTGCGTCTTTTAATGACTGAATTCCAGCTTGTTCGCCGTCGATGTCGATTAAACGAACTTCTTGAGCTGTAATTTCTTCGTTAATACGATTTTTTTGAGCTGTTTGTTGCCCTTTCTTGCCGCCTCTAATAGTACGTTCCTCCAAGAATATCAATAATATAAGTGTGTAGTTTGGCTGTTTGTATATGCCCTACACACTCGATTTTTTTTACTGTCGACTTTTAATTTCTTCGCTAATTTTAGCTACAAAATCATCAACATTAAATTTGCCTAGGTCTTCACCTGTGCGAGTACGTACTGCTACTTCTTGTTGTTCAACTTCTTTATCGCCAACAACCAGTAAGTAAGGAATACGCTTAAGTGTATGCTCACGGATTTTAAAGCCAATCTTCTCATTTCTCAAGTCAGCAGCGGCTCTAATTCCAAGTTTATTTAATTTTTGTACAATTTCCTGAACATACGGTGCTTGTTTATCGGTGATATTCATAATCACCACTTGCTTAGGCGCAAGCCACGTTGGGAATAAACCAGCATACTCTTCTGTTAAAATACCGATAAAGCGCTCAATAGACCCTAATATAGCGCGGTGTATCATAACAGGTGTACGTCGTTCGTTATTTTCAGCCACATATGTTGCGCCTAAACGACCAGGTAATGCAAAGTCTAGTTGCACTGTACCACACTGCCACGCTCTGTCTAAGCAATCGTACAAAGTAAATTCAATTTTAGGTCCGTAAAAGGCACCTTCACCTGGTAGGTAATCAAATTCAATGTCATTTGCTTTAAGGGCATCAGCAAGTGCAAGCTCAGCTTTGTCCCACATTTCATCTTCGCCGATACGTTGTTCTGGACGAGTTGAAAGTTTAACTACAATTTTTTCAAAGCCGAATGTTTCATACGTATCGTAAACCATTTTAATACAGGCCGATACTTCATCCATGATTTGTTCTTCAGTACAGAATACATGCGCATCATCTTGGGTAAAGCCACGCACACGCATTAAGCCATGAAGCGCGCCTGATGGCTCGTTACGGTGACAACAGCCAAATTCAGCCATACGAAGCGGTAAGTCACGGTACGATTTTAAACCTTGGTTAAAAATTTGTACGTGGCCTGGGCAGTTCATTGGTTTAATCGCATATTCGCGCTTTTCAGACTCAGTGGTAAACATTGCGTCTGAATATTTTTCCCAGTGACCTGATTTTTCCCATAATGAACGATCCATCATCATTGGACCTTTTACTTCTTCGTAGCTGTATTCACGTAGTTTTTCACGAACAAACTCTTCAAGCTCACGGTAAATGCTCCAACCATCGTTGTGCCAAAATACCATGCCTGGCGCTTCTTCTTGCCAATGCCACAAATCAAGGGCTTTACCAATACGACGGTGATCGCGTTTTTCAGCTTCTTCTAAACGCTTTAAGTACGCTTTAAGTTGCTTTTTATCGCCCCACGCTGTGCCATAAATACGTTGTAGCATTTTGTTTTCAGAATCACCACGCCAGTATGCACCTGCTACCTTCATTATTTTAAAGTTTTGGCAGAATTTCATGTTTGGTACGTGAGGACCACGACACATGTCTACATATTCTTCGTGATGATATAATCCTGGACGGTCATCTTTTGCGATGTTCTCGTCCAAAATTTCAATTTTGTATATTTCGCCACGCGCTTCAAACGTATCGCGTGCTTCTTGCCAGCTTACTGTTTTTTTCACTACGTCGTAGTTTGTTTTTGCAAGTTGCAGCATACGCTTTTCAATGGCGTCTAAGTCATCTTGTGACAAAGAATGTTCCATATCGATATCGTAGTAAAAACCGTTATCAATAGTTGGACCAATAGCCATTTTAGCTTCAGGGAAAAGTTGCTTAACTGCATGTCCAATCAAGTGAGCACAAGAGTGACGAATAATTTCTAAGCCGTCGTCATCTTTAGCGGTGATGATTTCAAGACGAGAATCTTCACTAATAAGATCACACGCATCAACACGATCGCCATTAACACGACCTGCAATGGTTGCCTTAGCAAGACCAGGGCCAATATCGTTTGCTACATCAAGAGTACTTACAGGGTTTTCGAAACTACGCTGACTTCCGTCAGGGAGAGTAATAACTGGCATTATAAATCCTTACATACAGTGGTGACACCTACAATGTATCACGTGTATTTTCTAATAAAATTAAATGAGAATGACTCGACAACGCTCTTACGAATAAGCATTGACTATTTTTCGCCTTAGTTGGCTAATGTAGATGCTGAGTCTGCTCAACTACAAAAAAGATATTGTCGCGTGCTGCAGCGTTAATTACAAGTTTTAAGCTATTAAAAACCACGCAAATTTAGCATAAATGTGCAATTAATAACTTTTCTTCAGTCAGGTAATCTCAAATTAACGTTAAACACGATATTAAAGCAGCACGTAAACTGCTTAAACTCGCATTTTAATGCGTGTTGCGTATAATAACCGGTAATTAAGTTATAGTAGAGATTAACAATGAGAACATGTGGTGTAGAAATTACCGGTAGTGATGTACTACTTTGTATTTTAAGTAAAGATAACGACGTTTTTGATATTCGTGACGTGCGCCAAACACGCTTTACCTTAGGTAACGGTAACGACACTGAAGTAATGCGTAAATTTCAATTTGATTTTGCAAAACTAATGCAAGATTATCAAATTGATTCTGTTGCCATTCGCGAACGCCAGCCTAAAGGTAAATTTGCAGGCAGCGCTAAAGGGTTTAAAATGGAAACAGCTATCCAATTAATCGACAACCTCGATGTTCGCGTGTTTTCAACTACTGAAATAAAAGAGCAAGTAAAACGTAACCCGATCCCTATCGCGTTCGAAGACACCGGTCTTAAAAAATATCAAGAAAATGCATTCGTTAATGCTTACGTTTATATCATGAAAAAAACCTACCGCAGCGACGAAATGTAAATTAATTCCCCTTTTTGTAGAAACGCGTAATAGCTCAATATTACGCGTTTTTTTATGCTTAAATTTTCCAAATACAAGTGTAAGACATTAGTCTAACCCCCTTCCCTTTGTCGACAATTCGTGTTTATTTAATCAACAGGCTTTAGATGGATAAAAACATGGAGAATGTCATGAAAGCGACACAAACAGTGCTCAAAGAAGTAGAACAAATAAACACTATACCGCTATCAAATAGTTATTTTAAGGGGAGTCAAAGCACACCACTGGTAGAGCAAACTATTGGAGAATACCTTAACTCAATTGTCGACAATAACCCTGAAGCACTCGCAGTTGTTGTTGCTCATCAAAATATTCGCTTAAGCTATAAAGAATTTCAGCAACAGATTGATCAGCTGGCTATGGGCCTGTTGGCATTAGGGGTAAAGCCCGGTGACAGGGTCGGTATTTGGTCACCCAATAATATACAATGGTGCTTAACTCAATTTGCCACGGCCAAAATCGGCGCAATCATGGTGTGTATTAACCCCGCTTACCGCCCAAATGAACTGCAATATGCCCTTAATAGTGTTGAATGCTCTACACTTATTACTGCCACAGCGTTTAAGAGCAGTCACTATATTAATATGCTACAAAGTTTAGCCCCAGAGCTAAATAGTTGCCAAAAAGGGGAATTAAAAGCCGCTCAGCTTCCTTCATTAAAAAATGTAATTTGCATAGGTGATGAGCCAGTAAATGGCATGTTTTCATTTAATGAAATTCTCGCTTTACCCTCAGAAGCCCACCAGTTAGAACTTCAAGCGGTGGCTAAAACCCTCAATTGCAATCAAGACATTAATATTCAGTTTACCTCTGGCACCACAGGAAACCCTAAAGGGGCAACGCTAACGCATAAAAATATTCTTAATAATGCACTGCTTGTTGCCCAAGCAATGCATTTTACTGAACATGATAAGCTGTGTATCCCTGTACCACTTTATCATTGCTTTGGCATGGTTTTAGGCAGCTTATTGTGCGTAAGTAAAGGCGCTGCAGCTATTTATCCAAGTGATTCTTTCGATCCAAAAACCACATTAGAGGTGGTACAACAAGAAAAGTGCACCGGACTTCATGGCGTGCCTACCATGTTTATAAGCGAGTTAGAGCTTAATAACTTTAACGAGTATGACTTAAGTACACTGCGAACGGGTGTTATGGCAGGCTCAACCTGTCCTGAACAGGTGATGCGTAAAGTACAAACACTCATGAATATGAATCAGGTGGTAATTGCCTATGGGCAAACAGAATGCAGCCCAATTAATAACATTACCGAAACCGACTCTTCTATTGAGCGTCAAGTCACTACGGTTGGCCGAGCGCTTGCACACACCGAAGTAAAAATTATTGATGAGGTTGGTGAAATTCAAAAAATCGGGCAGCCTGGTGAAGTATGTAGTCGTGGGGCCGGCATTATGCGTTGCTACTGGAATGATGAAGAGAAAACCAAAGCCACTATCGACAATGAAGGCTGGCTGCACTCGGGCGATTTAGGGGTAATGGACAGTGAGGGCTTTGTCAGCATTGTTGGCAGAATTAAAGACATGATCATTCGTGGCGGAGAGAACATTTATCCACGCGAAATTGAAGAAGTGCTTTACACCTTCCCCGGTATACAAGATGCCGCTATTTTTGGTATTAGTGATGAAAAATTCGGTGAAGAAGTATGTGCTTGGATCCAACCCAAAGAAGGTGAAGTACTAGATGAGCATGCAATTCGATTATTTTTAAAGGACAAACTCGCCTACTTTAAACAACCTAAATACATTCGCTTTGTTGAAAATTACCCGATGACGGTAACCGGCAAATTGCAAAAATTTAAAATGCGTGAACAAATGCAAGAAGAGCTCGCCGAATCTGCATTTTCGTAATCCGATTCAATGCGAAGCACTATCAGCTTAGTGCTTTGCATTGTCTTACTCAATTTCAGGTTGTTTAGGGTCAACAAAGTCAGTAATACTTATATTTCGTCCTGCATTTTTAGCTTTATAAACCCCTACATCAGCTGTTGCCAACAATGATTTAATTGAAGGTCTATATGTCGTGTATTTATCAATTGCAATACCAGCAGAGACAGTAATACGGTTAAAGGGTGAATACTGATGTGCAATCGGGTCGGCTGCAAAGCGTTTAGGTAAGTCACTCAACCAATCTAACTCATTTGCCTGTAATATTTTTACCAATATAAATTCTTCACCACCAAAACGCACCACAATATCAGCGTCACAATGTTTTAGTCGGTTTGCGACTGCTATTAGTACGTTGTCTCCCTCTAAGTGGCCGTAGTTATCGTTATAATTTTTAAAATAGTCGACATCAATCATGGCTAACCCTAAATATTGTGATGGCGCTAACTTGTTAATTAATGCTTTACAGCGTCTATCAAAACTATGCCGATTATGCATACCTGTTAATTGATCGGTATTGGCTTTTTCAGTTTCAAATAATTCCGCTTTATATTGCTTTCTTAATAGGATATCTAGTTGATATTGCACTATGGCCAGTACAATAACTATGCTGAAATAAAAATAAAGTGTCCACGCAATCGAAGTAGAAGAAAAAAGCTCAATAAATATCAGGGCAATGCCAATTATTGACCATAAAACCAGTTTATGTCCTAAGTGCAGCATCGGTATGGCTATAAATGCAGCAGCGACAAGCATAGGTCCACCCTCTTTTAATTCACTATAGCGTTGCACATATACCCAGAAGAAATAACTAAATAAAAAACAAAATAAAACCGCATAACTGAAAAAGCGCGAATGCAAGTACTCTGAACTTAGTGTTTTATTTATAATAATGAGGACTATCGATAACAACACCATAGTTACGCGTAAAATTGTTATGGTTGAATTGGCAGGCTCTTGTTGATTAAGCCAAGACATAAAAATAAAAGACAATAAAAACAGTGTTACTAGATAGAGTGATGCATCAGCAAGACGCATTGAGCTTTTATTGAGTTGATTTTGGAAGTTGTGCTCTGTTGCACTTGAAAAATAAAAAATTGAGGGAATAAGACGCACCTGCACTCTCCTGAATAAGCTCACTTATCCTTATCCACACTATAGTTTATTGTTATTAATTAGCGAGTTAAATTTACCTTATTAAATAATATTATACATTACTTTTGCTATATCCTGAACAATCCCTATTCAGGGTATAACGAATAAAAGTAGAGAGTTAATTAAATAGCCGAGGCGCTACTATACAACGCCTTGTTCAATCATTGCATCGGCTACACGTCTAAATCCAGCGATATTAGCGCCTAGTAGTAGGTTGCCGGGTTGATCAAACTCTTTTGCGGTATCGCTTGCTGTTGTGAAAATATCTTTCATTATTTGTTTGAGCTTTTCATCTACTTGCTCAAATGTCCAGCTTTGCATACTGGCATTTTGTGCCATTTCTAATTGGCTCGTTGCCACCCCACCTGCATTTGCTGCTTTGCCAGGTCCATAAGCAATTTTTGCTTCTATGAAACAATCAATCGCTTCTTTGGTTGAAGGCATATTTGCTCCTTCACTGACTAAAGTACAGCCATTTTCAAGTAGTGCTTTTGCATCCGCTTGGGTTAATTCATTTTGTGTAGCACAAGGAAAAGCCGCATCCGCACTGTAACGCCATACAGCATGACCATCCTGAGGGTACTCATCGCGAGGCGTATACTTTGCCTGAGGGTGAGTATCTAGGTAGTCACTCAAACACCCTCGTGATTGCTCTTTTAATTGCTTAATGAGTTTTAAGTCAATGCCACTCTCATCGTACAAAGTGCCTTTTGAGTCACTACAGGTGATAGGCGTAGCCCCTAATTGATATAATTTTTCCATGGCATAAATTGCCACATTGCCAGAGCCTGAAATTAAACAGCGTTTTCCTGATAAGCTGTCATCACGATCTTCAAGCATATAGTTAGCAAAATACACTGCGCCATAACCCGTTGCTTCTTTGCGAGCAAGCGATCCGCCCCAAAGTAAACTTTTACCGGTTAGTACGCCTTCATAGCGCCCTGTTAAGCGTTTGTATTGGCCAAACATATAACCAATTTCTCGTGCCCCCACACCAATATCCCCTGCAGGTACATCGGTAGTCGGGCCAATATGACGATATAACTCGGTCATAAACGATTGGCAAAAACGCATTATCTCGCCATCAGAGCGTCCTTTAGGATCAAAATTAGCGCCTCCTTTGCCGCCGCCTATAGGCAAACCAGTCAGTGCATTTTTAAAAATTTGTTCAAAGCCTAAAAATTTTATGATGCTGGCATTTACACTTGGATGAAAACGTAAGCCGCCTTTGTAAGGGCCAAGCGCCGAATTAAATTCGATTCGGTAGCCTTTATTCACTTGAATATTGCCCTCGTCATCAACCCAAGGCACGCGAAACATTAACTGGCGCTCTGGCTCTACCATTCTTTGAATAATTGCTTGTTGTTGGTAATGACTGGTTTGCGCAAATATAGGCTCTAGCGAGTCTAGCACTTCTTCTACTGCCTGATAAAACTCACATTGCGCAGGGCTCGTCTGCTTTAATTGCGCAATGGTTCTGTGTATATAATTCATATTTATTCTTCCATGTAGGTATTTTTTAATTTGAAATAGGAAAAATGATCAATGCTATTGCTAGTGAAGAAATTAATTATCCGATCATTATTTTTACACTTTAACATCATAGATAAACTGGATGCACGTGTTTGATGTTGAATTAAATTGTTGTTTCTTTTTGTATAAAAACTCATTAAAAAAGAATTTATATGCTAAAAATAGCCGTTTGAATGAATAACATGTTAAAAGTATTAAAAAAATAGTAAAACAAAATACGACTCTACAGTTTTACGAGAGCGACAAAATAAAATGCTTTATGAGACTGAAGTTGTAGAAGAATAGACTGATAATTGAGTAAATGTGGAGAGGTCAAAATGGAGGTTGTATTCAACCTCCATAAAATAGGCTCTATTAGCGTT